>NZ_BDLQ01000022.1:38511-59928 GCF_002049255.1 Carboxydocella sp. ULO1
TTCCGGCCGGGTGAATTCCGGTGGCGGCACTTCTCCCCGGGTGAGCATCTCTCGTACTTTGGTACCACTCAATACTACATGTTCTTCCCGACCATGGGGACAGGTTTTGCTTGATGCCATATTGCCACAGGCACGGCAGTAAAAGGTATGCTCAAAGAAAAGGGGGGTTATTCTCAGTTCTTCTGGTTTAAATTCCCGGAAAATCAGCTGGGCGTCATAAGTACCGTAATAATTGCCAACTCCAGCATGGTCTCGACCGACAATGAAATGGGTGCAGCCGTAATTTTTTCTAATCAGAGCATGAAAAACTGCTTCCCTGGGTCCGGCATAACGCATGGCTGCCGGCAGCACTGAAAGCAGCACCCGCTCCTGGGGATAGTACTTTTGCAGCAGCACCTGATAGCTCTCCATGCGAATATGGGCAGGAATATCATCTGCCTTGGTTTCTCCTACTAATGGGTGCAAGAGCAAGCCATCCACTATTTCCAGAGCGCATTTCTGGATGTACTCATGGGCCCGGTGGACCGGATTGCGGGTCTGGAAACCAACCACCGTTTGCCAGCCCTGGGAACGGATGATTGCCCGCACTTCCTCGGGATCCCGGTGAAAATCGGGAAACTGAGGTCTGGGCCGGTTTACCAGCCAGATAGGTCCCCCGACTAGATATTCTCCCTGCTCATACAGGCGCTTTACCCCGGGATGGGCCTCATCTTCGGTGCGGAAAACCTGCCGGGCTTCTTCTCGTTTATCATAGCTGTAAACTTCTTCCACCTGCAATGACCCGTAGATAGTCTGGTCGGCACCCACCAGAGCCACTTCTTGCCCGGGTTTCAGGCTGGCCGCCTGTTCCGCTGAAACCGAAAGGGTGATGGGCATACTCCAGATTTGCCCGTCGGCCAGGCGCATTTCTGCCACCACCCGCCGATAATCCTCCTGAGTCATAAAGCCGGTTAGGGGTGAAAAAGCCCCTACTGCCAGCATTTCCAGATCCGATAACTCTTTGGCCCCCAGCAGAATCTTCTCGGCTTTCTCCAGCCGGGTCAAAGCCTCCTCCCTTTCCGGTCCTTTTAAAACTCGATTCACCAATGCCATGACCACTCCCCCTATTCCTATAATTCCGATTTGTTTAGTTTGTTTTATTGCTAAAAATATAACACCTCCAGCGGGAGGTGTCAAGCACTTTTATGACAAAATGTGATGCGAATCCATTCTTCTACCGTGTTCGTTGTCAGTTTGCGCGGCAAATCCTTTTCCAGCCCGTTGATTTGCTGGATAAAACACTCTACCAGATAGGGATCCAGCCGCTGGTAGGCCATCCTGTTTAATTCCCGTAAGGCCTCACTTAAGTTCTTGCTGGGCCGATAAGGCCGTTCTTCCCGCAAGGCATCATAGACATCAGCCACAGCAATAATCCTGGCTACCAGAGGGATATTTTTCCCGGCCAAACCCTTAGGATACCCCTTCCCATCAAAATTCTCATGATGATAAAGTACCCCATATCGGATTTCATCGGGAATCCAGGAAGTGGTTTCAGTAATCAGCTGCCAGCCCAGTTGAGGGTGTTCCTTGATCTCCTGCCACTCTTTTTCCGTTAAATTCCCCGTTTTCAAAAACAGTTCCCTGCTCCAGCTGGTTTTGCCCAGGTCGTGCAGTAAACCGGCCAGGCGTATACGATTGACCTCTGGAGCAGGTAATCCCAGCAAGCAGGCCAGAAAAGCGGCATACTGGGCGACATTGACCGAATGCCAGTATAGTTCTTCATCATAATCCTTAATCCGGTTGAGCAAAGTCTGAAGATGGCCTATATACCGGCGTGCTGACAAATTGGAACAGCAGTCCCCCAGTCCATGATAAACCTGGATGGCCCAGGGTTGATGCCCGGCATAGCTCAGGGCCAGATCAGCATAATCAATCAATTGAAAAACCGCATGGCCGTGTTGAGGGTAGGAAGCCAGTCCCGCCTGAGCAAAGACATCTTCTTCGCCGAAAAAGAATTGGTGTTTTTCCCGCAGGTGTTGAAAAAATCTCTCTACCATGTTCCGGGCCTGCTGATAATCTCCTTCCACCAGCAAACCCAGGCGCTGATAACCGCATCGCCCCATTATACCCCAGCGCTGGCGTTGATTGTCCTGGATGATGGTGCGAAAAAATATCTCCGTCATAGCTACCCCGTAGCGGGCCGCAATTTCATCCAAACCGTGCAAATCGATATGAACCAGGCTCAGCTCTTCACCCGTTTTTTCCGCTTCCTGAATTTTATTTTCTGCCATTTGCATAAAAGATTTTCGGTTCAAAAAACCGGCATAATTATCCGCTTGATTCAGCAAACGCTCCGGCCACCAGGTGCGTCGAATCACCAGCAAAACTCCCAGGTAAAAGAAAGACACAACGATGATGGTGGCCCAGAACTCTTTACTCGCATAAAAGAGTAAGTTCCCTTCCCGCCACCAGTGGGCTGCCACAAAGGCCAGATGGCCTCCCAGCCCCAGTAAAACAAACTCCATCAGCCCCGGTTGGGCCATGGCCAGCTCCAGTAAGACGGCCATCAACAATGCCGCCTGTAAGTTTAACATGCCTGGCAGGACCGTCACATAACAGACCCAGAGTAACATGGTCAGGGAAATTAACAGCCGCATACCCCAGATAAGGCGAATGCGATAACATTGACGTAAGGCCAGGTAATAAAAAACATTTAACAACAACAACAACAGTAAAGCGCCAACTAGCGAAAAGCCATAGCCATTGGTATGCCACCAGCCCAGAACAGTTGTAATCCCTGCTACCATTCCCCTAAAGAGGAAACCATAACGATATTCATAATCGATCATATCCCCTTTATGTAAGGGCAGGGGGCTTAACCATGGTTCCATCCGGTTAAACATCGAGGCCACCTCTTTTGTACTTAACTGAACAATCTGATATAAGCTAATTCGCTATGCCAGGCCGATTTTCCTGCTAATATCAAAATAATTTTTCGCTATTCCTAATCATAGAGAAAAACCACAGGAAAGGGTAAGTTTTCCAGAACAGCGATTAAATTGTTTTTCAAGCTGCTGGTAGTATGCAGGGCCACAATCCCTTCCCGCCCATTTAAAGGTACCATAAACGCCAGATGCTCATATCCTTCAAGAATATTTTTCAGGTACCGAATACAACCTGGAGCTATTTTTATTTTTAAAAAAACTTCCTCCGGATGGCCTCCAGGCCTGACTGTACTGACTCCGCCCTGGCCGCGATAACGTTTTGCCATTAATTTAACCCCCAAAAATTTAAATTCTATCGTATAATATAAAGAAAAAGCCATAGAGGTGTAAAGATGGAGGAACTGGTACTCCGGGCCCAGCAAGGGGATCGTCAACTCAGGGAACAGCTCTTGCAGGAATATCAACCATTTATTGTTAAAATAGCCAGTCAGACAGTAGGGCGTTTTCTAAACTGGGGAGTAGATGAGGAACTAAATATTGCACTGACCGCCTTTGATGAAGCCATACTTCGCTTTCAACAGAAAAAGGGTACTCCCTTTCTTCCTTTTGCCGCTCTGGTAATCCGGAGCCGGCTGCTGGACTGGCTGCGGGCCGAACAGCGGCACCAGCATCTCAGTCTGGATATTGAAAACGAACAGGAAGAGGATTTCAGTCCCGCTGAACTGCAACTTTCTCTGGCCCAGTATCAAGCCCGTTCCCTGGCGGAAGAGCGCGGACTGGAACTGGCCCTGCTGGAAGAAAAACTTCGACCATTCGCCATTAGCTTTAATGACCTGGTGGACTCAGCCCCCAGGCACAGGGATACCAAACAGGCATTAGTCAAAGCTGCCCGCTACCTGGCCCAAAATCAATCCTTATTTCAACAATTGCTGGAGAAAAAAACTGTGCCCGCGAAGCAGCTGGCTGAAGTGAGCGGTGTCAGCCTGAAGACCCTGGAAAAGGGGCGCAAATATCTGATTGCTGTGGCTTTGATTCTACATGACGCAACGGAGTTTGTTCACTTAATCTATTATCTCAAACCACTGTTACAACTGGAAGAGAGGGAGCAGGAATGAAAGCCAAAATTAAAGGCATGGTAGTCAAGCGCGATGGCAAATATTTGATTGTCCTAACCCCGGACGGAGATTTTCACCGGATACCGGCTAAAAATCACCAGGTTAATCCCGGTGAGGAAATCATTTTCACTCCTGCCTCTTCCCTGTCCTGGCCTAACTGGGCTCTAAGTACCCTGGCAGCTGCTTTCGCCCTCCTTTTCCTGCTGGCTGCTCTTAAATTAATGCCACAGCAGAATCATGTCCAGGAGACAGTCAACCAGCCCCCGGCAGTAAAACTTAAAGAGAAAGTCCAGATAGCTCAGGCTGAGCCCGTCGCCTTTCTTACTGTTGACATCAACCCCAGTATTGAGCTAGGACTGACTGAAGATGGCCGTATTCTCTCGGCCCGTGGTTTAAACCCTGATGGTCAGCGTTTGCTTGCCAAAGCCAAACTGCAAGGCTTAACCTGGGAAGAAGCCCTGGATCAAATCCTCGACCTAGCTGCAAAGAACAACTATCTGCCCAGAGATAAACAAAATCTGATTGTAACCACTCTGACGGTAGTTAAGAAAAATAAGGTAAAACCTACCGTGGCTAAAGAGCGGGTGAAACTGGTACTAGCTGAAAAAATCAAAGCGAAAGCTATTCCTGCTCAAGCCATTGCTCTGGAAGCCGAACCTGCCGACAAAGAAGAGGCTGACAAACAACAGGTTTCCGTAGGCAAATATCTAACCTGGAAGCGCCTGAAAGCCAGGGGTAAAAAATTAGATATTGAAGATATGAAAAAACACAGTATCAGAGACATCCAGGCTGATGAAAATGAAAGCATCTTTGCTGAAGACGATGATGACGAGAAAAAAGAAGATTTACAGCAGCCTCAGGCACAGACCCAAACAGGATCAAAACAACAGCAAAAACCAGAATTTATAGAGCAATTAAATAAAAAAACAAAATCTGACAAACATAAACCTCAGCAGTCGCCCGATAGTTTACAGGATCAAGTTCCATCTGAGCCAGAGCAACCCGAGCCTGAGCCAAAACCAGAAAAAGAACAAGAAGAAAAAGAAAGCGAATCATGAAGCGCCCTGTACAAAATTGTACAGGGCGCTCGATTACACAAAGCTCTCCTTGATTTTCGCCTCAACCTCCTGCAGAACTCTCAGATACCGGTTGTCCACCGGCAACCTTCTTCTGGCTGCTTCTACCAATTCCGGTACCCAGTCCAAATGCTCCCCCACAAAGGCTTTTGCTTCCTCCCCTTTTCCGTTTGCCAGCAAAAAGCCCAGAAATTCCAGCTCGATTATCAGGTGATCCGGGGTCTCCTGCATTTCTGGCGGTATTTCCAGTCCATACTGATTTAACAGCTCTCTCATATGCAGGGCCCGATCTGATAAAAGATAGCCCTTTTGCCGGGCGAAGGGGAGTTCAGTTTTCTCCCCTTCGCTCCAGGGCCGAAACAGGGATTCCACGGGGATAATCCTGGTCTTAGGATGAACAAAGGCTTCCAGATAATCGTCCCGGTAATTCCAGTCTTCCGGCTCCTTCAGGGCATCGGCCAATTCAAACCATATTTCACTGTTCATTTTCATCCCCCTAACCGAGGAGATTAACCGGCAGGGCTGCGGCAAGAATCAGGTAGCGCAGAATAAATCCTCCAGACAGTACCATCACTTCACTTAAGACAGTCAAAGCTTTGTTTTCATGTTTAGCATTGCCCATTTCCCACCATTCAATGAGTAGAGGCAGTACCAGGCCCAGGCCGATAAGTCCACCCCAGAAGAGAGCAGCAAATTTGCCGGTCAACAGCAAATCTACCGATTGCCGGGCTACATCGGAAGAAGTGCCGGTTACATAAACCAGGAAAAACAGCAAAATCAACTCTCCAATCAGCAGACCCAGGTGCACTTTTTTCATACCCTGCAGCTGACCAATAATTCCACCATCCAGCCAGAGGGCAGTGATAACGGCTGCTGCCATCCCCGTCGACAGCGCAGAAACCAGGAATAACACCGGTAAAACTGCCGTGTTCCAGAGAGGAACAGTGTTTACTACACCGATCAACAAGCCCGTATATCCAGCTGTACCAAGCGCCAGCAGGTTGCCGGTTGTTACCAGCCAGCGCGGCAATTCTTGCTTTTTCCATACCAGCCAGCCGCAGTAAAGCAGTACCAGCATATACAGGGAGATGATGATAGTACCGTTGGTCATCATTGAACCCGGGAAGTTCAAAAAGAGGTACAAAAAGCGCCAGGGCGCTTTCAAGCCCGCTTCAGCGTCAAATACCAGTAACAACAAACCAAGAGCAATTAAGGGTATTGCCAGTAAAATGCCGCTTTTAGTCAAAGCCTCCCACTTACCCCGCGGCCACAGGCGGGGAGCATTAACTGCCGTCAGAAACGCGCCGGCACTAACCCCGGCTAAAAAGAGGTAGGCTGCGATGATCGTTCCCCATGCCATAAAGTCCTCACCTCACGTAAAAGATTTTGGCCTTTGTACACAGATCAGGCCGGAGCGGTTTGGCTCCCCGTTTGATGATTTCCTTGTTGATTTCACTTTTGGGGTCATCCAGGTCCCCAAAGATCCGACAACCGGTAATGCAGGAAGTTACACAGTGGGGTTCACCGCCCGCTTCCACCAGTTCAATACAGAAACGGCACTTTTCCACCACCCCGGTTTTCTCATCCTGGATCCGGGCCTGGTAAGGACAGGCCACCATGCAGTATTTACAGCCGATACATTTGTCAGGGTCAACCAGGACAACACCGTCAGGCCGCCGGTAGCTGGCAGTGGTGGGACAAACTTTGACACAGGGAGCGTCTTCACAATGCTGGCACTGGATAAAGACATTTTCCACCCGGACATCGGGATACACCCCGCTTTCTCTCTGCTCTAACCGGGTAAAAGCCTGACCCGGTTCCAGTTCATTTTGCATCTGACAGCCTACTTTGCATGAAAAGCAGGCTACACACTTCCTGGTATCGATTAACATCCCGTAACGTGCCATGTCTTACGCCTCCTTCCGGACTTTGACGACCACTTCCATCGCATTGACGGCTCCGGACATGGGTTCGATCATGTATTTAATAAAGTCGTTCATGCTGATGCCAAAGCCTTTGGAATAACGCATCTTTTTGGCAAAACTGCCATAATGGCCGGGCAGGTATACAACATCAGGATGCAAAAGTTCTGTTACTTTAGCCCTGATCCGCCCTTTGGCGCGATCGTTCTCGACAATAACCCAGTCACCATCTTTGATACCCAGCGCTTTGGCCCGTTTAGCCGGTATCCACAGCCTTTCCATGTCATACTGTTTGGTAATTTCCAGCAGTACAGGCAAGTTGGCAGTAGAGGTATGGGAGTGAATACCCTGCTTGCCGTGCAACAACCGAAATTCTCCCTGTTCAGTATTGGGTTTGACCAGAGGCTCGATCCAACGGGGCACCGCGCTGAAACCAGCCTTGGCAAAGGCCTGGGAAGCAAATTCCACTTTTTTGCTGGGGGTTTTCAGTTCTGTGAAACCTTCCGGCATCTCCTGGTCTTTGAAGCTGATAACTCCTTTTTCCAGCAACTGTTCCAAAGTAACGCCTGCTCCGGCCAGCATAATCCGGTTAACTTCCTCCAGAGTGAAGTTGAAATACTGGCCAACTCCAGCCGCTTTGGCAATCCCGGTCACGATTTCATCAAAAGGCCTGGTTTCTTTGTGCAGTGGTTCCATAACTTTAGCTCTGATAGCCACAGCCGGGACCCAGCCTTTTTGCGGCTCCACTAGTTCTGTCCGTTCCAGATAAGTGGGTTCTGGCAACACATAGTGAGCCAGCTCTGCTGTTTCGCTCATGAACATGTCGATAACAACCAGCAATTCCAGATTCTTAAACCCTTCAATCATATGCTGGGGATCTGGCACATTGCGGATTGGGTTGAAGTGATAAACAATTCCTGCTTTGGCTTTGCCTTCTTTGGCTTTTTGCGCTACCAGTTGAATAATGCCTTTGGACGGCAAAGCTAATGGATAAGTGTCATTTTCACCAACTTCATCCAGACGTCTGACTTTCGGTTTTTCCGGTTCCGGGAATTTGGTATGATCTAATTTGCCCAGCTTCGGTTTGGCGCCAAAAACAAGACCGCCTTGCCGGTTGATATTGCCGATTAAGGCATTGACCAGGGCCACCATCCGGGCTGTTTCGGTGCTGTTCTGATAGCTGCAACCAAAGCCCCCTTTCCAGCTTGGCTCAATAAAAGCTTTGGGTTTGGCTTTGGCAAAATCGGTAGCGATTTCCTCAATGGTCTCAGCCTTGATGCCGGTGATTTTTTCCGCCCAGGCCGGTGTGTACTGAGCCATGGCTGCAGCAAATTCCGGGAAACCGACAGCATTCTTAGTGACAAATTCTTCATCATAAAGCTTATCCCGAATGATTACATGCGCCATAGCCAGCAGGAAAGCCAGGTCGGTACCAGGATTGATCGGCAGCCACTTGTCGGCCAGGGGCGCCGTGCTGTTGTAACGGGGGTCGATGACAATAATCTTGGCCCCTTTGCTCTTGGCCTTCAGCAGGGCAGAAATGGAAGAAGGTTTAATCCCGTCAGCGTAACTACGGCCGATAAAAATCATATATTTGGCTTTACTGACATCGGCCGAAGGAACTCCACCCAACGTCCACTGCATGCCTACATCCCGGTTCAGGCTGCACATCACATGATGAGAAAGGATAGTAGGAGTACCAAGGGCATAGGCCAGCCGTTCCCCGTAAAACTCACCGATTTCCTTGGGGTTGTGAGCATAGAAAATAGTTTCTCCACCGTATTTCTGCCGGATTTCCTGCAGCTTTTCGCCAATTTCTTTAAAGGCCTGTTCCCAGGAAATTGGTTCAAACTTGTTATCCCCGACCCGTTTCAACGGCTGTGTTAAACGGTCCGGATGATAAACCCAGCTGGCCACCCCCTGTCCGCGGGCGCATACCTTACCCTTGCTGGCCGGATGGTCAGGATTGCCGGTAATTTTCCAGATCCGGCCGTTTTTTAAATGCACCAGCACACCACAGCGGCTGGAACAGCCATTACACAGCGTCGGCTTAACAACCACTTCTGCTTTTTCCGCTGCTGTCAGCCAATCGCCGAAACTTAGCCACTGCGAAGCGGCCAGGGCGGCCCCGGTGACCGCCGTAGTTTTTAGAAACGAGCGGCGTGTCATGGCTTTTTGTAGCATAATCGCTCCTCCTCTCACTTGTTCAGAGAAACACAATCCGTTTTGGTTTCTATTAGTTCTTGTGTTCACTTTTATAATTCGCTCTACTATTTTTATTTCCTGCCTTGCTTTTATTCGTTATTTTGATAGAATTATAACCAAACGTTTATATATATTAGGAGGACATATTATGCTCAACTTACATCAAATTCAATTGTTCATTACCATTGTCAAAGAGGGCAGTTTTTCCGCCGCAGCCAAATTGTTGCATATGTCACAACCGGCAGTCAGCGCCCAGTTAAAAAAACTGGAGGAAACTCTTGGCGTCCAGCTCCTAAACCGTCAGGGCCGTCAGCTGATGCTAACACCCGCTGGTTTTCTCGTCTATGAACATGGTAAGGAGATCCTGGAAAAAGCAAAACAGCTGCTGCAGGAATTGAATGTTTACTCCCAAAAATGTGAGGAACAGATCTTACTGGGGGCCAGCACACTGGTAGCAGACTTTCCCTTGCCCTGTGCCTTATATGTTTTTAAAGAAAAATACCCACAATACTGTGTCAAAGTACGCCGGGAAAGGGCCGCAGAAATCGTGAAATTGCTTGCTGACGGCGAACTGGAACTGGCTTTGCTGGAAGGAGCCACTACCTATCCCGGCTGGACCAATTATGCCTGTGGCCAGGACGAACTGCTGGTAGCCGTACCGGCTGAACACCCTCTGGCCGGAACAGCTCAGGTAACCGCCCAGGACTTATTAAGAGCAGTTTTTCTTACTGGAGAGCGGAACTCCGGCCTGCGCTCTGCCATAGACTATTATCTGCAACAGCTGGGACTCAGTGTTGAAGCCTTGCCAAAAACCCTGGAATTAAACAGTATCGCGGCTATCAAATCAGCTCTGGAAGCAGGGATGGGTATCAGCATTTTGCCTCGTTCGGTCATGCGGCGGGAAATCCGCACGAAAACAGTAAAGGCCCTCCCGCTGGAAGGCCTCAACATGCCGCTCTATTTTTATCTGCTCACTAAGGAACAAACCAAATTGACACCTGGCGTTAAGCTGTTGCTGAATTTCTTATCTGATCCCGCCCAGCGGGTCTTCTGTTAAGCAAACCAGCGGCGCAACAGATAAGCTCCGACGGCGGCTCCTGCCGTTACGGCCAGCAGAAACAGGTAACAGTGCAAGGAAAAAGAGGGAATTCCGCTGGCCAGAGCCCCCACATTACATCCCGAAGCCAGGCGGGCACCCAGCCCCATCAGACCGCCGCCAATCAGGGCGAGAAGCGCCATAGTTCTATTGGCCATGGACCGCCATCGCCATTGACCCGCCAGAGTACTGGACAGAAAAGATCCCAGAACCATGCCGGCCACCAGCCAGGTACCAAAATAGCCGGCAACCCATTGACTGAGAGTAGGCTTCATCCCTTCAATCTGGTAGTAACTCCAGCTAATTGGCGAGAAACCTATGCTCTCTAAAATCGCTCCCCACCAGCCCGCCAGGGCAGTTGTAATGCGCCAGGGTTGTGCATAAACTGCCAGCATTAAGGTATTGGCTATAGCCAATACTATTGCGCCTGCCCAGTAGGGCCAATCCCGTTTGTACCAGGGACGGTGATGCGAATTTGCCATACGCCGCATTCCACTTCCTCCACTTCCAAAACCACTTGGTGCTTGCGAGCCCAGTTTTCAAAGGTGCGGGCTGTACAGCTGTGATCTGTTTCCAAAACCAGCGAATCTCCCGGCTTAAGCTGCTTCAATTCTTTTTCCGCTTTTAATAATGGCAGGGGACACATTTCCCCCCAGGCTTCCAAAAATATTTCCGCCATAGTTACTCCCCCCGTAGTTTATACCAGATCAGAGTCAAGACCGCAATTTGTGTGGTGGCCAGGCCCCAAAGAGGAAAACGGGTAGCCAAATCGACAGGAGCCCTCAAGGCCTGTTGCCACCAGGGAAAGAGCCAGACAGCCAGCCCGGTACCAAGCAGAAAGGCGATAAAGGCCAGCCATTGCATGGCATAACCCTCCCCCATGCGCATCAGCATACCGGAAGCACAGCCTCCAGCTAACACCATACCAAGGCCGAACAAAAGGCCGCCAATCACCGTGCCCCATCCCCAGGGCTCCCAGTAACCGACAATCGTATGTCCGGTCGCTTGCCGCCATACCCTCACAATAGTAAATCCGATTGTAGTGACTAGCATCAGCAAAAATAGCGCACGGGCAGGTTGCTTAAAACCGAACAGAAAATAATCCCTGAGCATGCTGGCCATGCAAAACCGGCTGCGCTGCAGCGTAAAACCAAAAATGATTCCAAACAGCCAGGCACCGGCCAGGCCCCCGGCCTGACGGGATAAGTACCAGGCAACTGAAATCATCACCAGGAGGCCTAAACTGAATAAAAACCACTGTTTTCTCATTTCCTCACCTCATGAATATTATAACAGAAAAGCGCCCCCGCAGGGGCGCTTTTTGCTATTTAGCCGTAGGTTTAATTCCCCGGTTATTAAGTTCAGTTACGATATAGGGATAGAAAATATATCCCGCCCATAAGGGTTCTTTATCAATTGCCACAATGGGCAAGGGAGTCTGGTTATCTTTTACCAGTTTTTCCACTTCCGGATATTCATCCAATTCGTCATCATCGACATCGATATATTTCACAATCACCCGGTTGTCATAGAGACGACGGAAATCACGATCCAGCGAGTAAGCTATCTCCTCCGGAGATATGGATGGCCCTCAACCACCGGAAAAACAGGCACTGGCAATGCGGGACCCAAAAATTTGTATAACAGTTTGCTCTGCCATGGTTATCTCCTCCTTAAACTTCAGCAATCACCTTTTGCAATTTTTCAGTCACCTGGGTAGCTACCTCAAGTAAACCTTCGTTGTTCATGATCCCCATCATAGTTATGGGGTTGATAGCCGATACCAGAATGCCATCATCTTCTTCTGCCACAATCACATTACAGGGCAACATCAGACCGATGGCAGGCTCCAGGGATAGAGCTTTATAAGCCATAGGCGGATTACATGCCCCCAGAATTTTATAATTCCTGTAGTCCACATCTAACTTTTTCTTGAGAGTTTCTTTAACATCTATTTCGGTAATCACACCAAAACCATTGTTCTGTAAAGCTGTTCTGACTTTTTCCTCTACCTGGTTGAACTCCCCTGAAACCTTTTTGCTGATCCCTAAATCAATCATCATTATTTCCTCCTCGCTATGGCCAGCCCATGGGCTGGCGGTAATTTTTCCCAGCACAACAACTCCCAACCGCTACCTTCTACCAGCTCATAAATAGCCTGAATGGTTAGCCGTTCAGAAAGGGGCGGCCCCCATTCCATAGGCTGGGGCAACCACTCAACAATAGCCAGCCAACCAGCAGTAGTCATTACAGCAGCTAACTGCTGTAAAAATTCTACCGGTTTCTCTATCTCATGCAGTACATTGGCCAGGAAAACCCCATCAGCTGGCTGTGGGAGGAGCAGATTTACCCCATCTGTCTGTACATATTCCACATTGAGCAAGCCTGCCTGATCACATCTCTCACGGGTCGCTGCCAGCATTTCCGGAGCCACATCTACTGCAAGAACTTTTCCATTCAAACCAACCTGTCGGGCCAGTGGTTCAGTAAAATAACCACTGCCACAGCCAAAATCAACAATAACCTGACCTGGCAGCAGCGGAAGTTTGCTGATTACCAGTTCCGGGGGTAAAATTTGCCGTCGTACCGGACTATCCAGCTTGGCCATTTGTTTTGGGTCAAAGCGATGGGTCATGCTCTATCTCTCCCTTTTTAGCTCTTCCAGCCTTTCCTCCAGCTCTTCCAGTTCTTGTACCATGGCAGGACGCAGAGAATGGGCTGGCCAGCGCTTCTTAAGGTCAGCTATTCGGGCTTCCAGTTCCTTTATCTCCTGTTCAGCATTATTAGTTTTCATATAACCACCCCCTATTATGTAGGGCCGCTTAGAAAGAACGGCGGGTTTGAACCCGCCGCCTCCCTGCTGGAGAACCACCGGTTCTCCTGGTTTAACCTCAACTGAATCCGCCAAAACCGCAGGAAGAGGAAGAAGAACAGGAGCCGCTGCCGCCTTTAACAGCAAAGCCAAAACTACCAAACAGCTGTTTCACATGTCCGCCACATTCAGGACAGCGAACATTATCCTTTTCCTGCAGAGGAACCAGTTTGGTAAATTTATGTCCACATTCCAGGCATTGAAAATCATAGTTTGGCATAGGTATCACCTCCAACTCTTACTTTAATTATACTAATCATCTCTTTCGCCGTCAATAAATACCTATGCCCCGTATCTCACATTTGTGCCAATCTGGCTTCAATAGCTTTCACCAGCTCCCGCAAACGGTTAACTTCTTCCTCATATTTCCTTACGGTACCACCGGACACGTGGAGACCGGTTTGAGAAAGAACAAACATCCGTTCTTCTTCCACTTCTTCCAGTTCCTCTTTGGCTTTAGCCAGCCGCTCCAGCAGTTCCTCTTTGCTCAGTTTTTCCCATTCCATCTCCCATTACCTCCAATCTTGATTATGCTGTCTGGGGCTTACCCAGCCATTGCCGTTTTTCCGCCATTTTGCCATACCAGGCAGCTCCCTGCACCTGCAGGATAAAGGCCAGGGTTACAATCAGGGCTGCCTTGGGACCAAAGGTAGTCACTGCTAATCCCAGGGAAAGAGACAGATTGCGCATTACCGTCCCATAGACCAGGGCTACTGCATCATTGCGTTTTAATAAGAGTTTGCCCACTACAGTACTGAGGAAGAAATTCAACAGGTAAAAGACTGCCAGTACCGTTAGAGCCTGCCCAATCAGCCCGGGGTTTTCTACAATCATTTTTGCCTTCATGCTAATGGAAGAGAAAATGATAAACAGCATAGCCCACACGCTGGCGCTGGGGAAAATGGGTTTAATTTTTTGCTGAAATTCCTGCTGAGTGTATTTTTTCATCAGCCAGCGATAGGTGATATTCCCCAGTAACATAGGCAAAAATACTACTATAGCTATTGTAATGAAAGTCTGCTGGACATTAACGGGAATAAGTTTGCCTACCATCACCAGCAAGTACCAGGGCGCCAGCAGGCTACCTAAAATCAAACTGATAGCAGTTATTTTTACCGCCGCCGCCACATTGCCTTTAAACAACATGGTCCAGGAAATGGTCATACCGCTGGTGGGCAACAGGGAAGCCAGCACCAGGCCGGCAAACAGCAGCGGTTCATTGGTGAGCAGGGTTTTGCCAAGTATATATGCGATACCGGGAATTACAATAAAGTTGAGCAGTAAACTGGTCACTAGCACCTGCCAGTGGGACAGGTCAAAAGCTTCTTTAATTTTAAAGCCGATCATGGTGGGATAGATCATTAACACCGTTGCCACCAGGATATATTTTTTCAAAAAGGAAGTATCCCACTGGTATCCTACCATAAACCCGATCAGTAAAACAATCGGTATAGCTAAAACCAGGTTTTTACCCGGCCAGTGGAAAATTTTTTTCAGCATAGTCATCATCCTTTCACTGATGGAAACTGGGTCAGATCGGTATGGGGCAGGAACAAAGCTGAAACATACTCGTCCATAAAGGTATTGCCGGCAGAAAGTTCAATATAGGTCATCATTTCTCCGATCTGCCGAGCACGATGCCAGGCAGAGACCGACAACAAGGCCAATTGCGCCCCTTTCAAGGAAGTATTGCCGACATAAGCATACTTATCTCGTTCCACATCGGGCAACAAGCCGATTTCTACCGCTTCCGGAATGCTGAGATAATGGCCAAAACCGCCGGCAATGAAGATACGGTCGATGGCCTCAAGCGGCAGGTCCACCGCCCTTAACAGGCTGCGCACTCCGGCATAAACGGCTCCTTTAGAGCGGATCAGGTTTTTGATATCGCTTTCAGTTATTACAATATCTTTGCCGCTGCCACTATCCTTGGCCCAGGCCAATACGTATTCCTTTTCTCCGTCCCGCTCTCTCAGCCGGTCAGTTTGGACCTGGTCGGTGAACTTGCCGGTACGGTCAATCAGACCGGCCCGGCGCAGCTGGCCCAGCAACTCGATTAAGCCTGATCCGCAAATGCCAATCGGTTTGGCATCCTGCACCGTCTTGTACTCAATTTCTCCGGTAGAGGAGTCAATTTTCACCCGTTCGATGGCCCCTTCCATGGCCCGCATGCCAAAGGTGATACCGCCCCCTTCGAAAGCCGGACCGGCGGAACAGGCACAGGTCACCAGCCAGTCCCGATTGCCCAGCACCATTTCTCCATTGGTGCCGATGTCAATAAAAAGCGTGATTTCCTCCGCATCAGTCAAACGGGTAGCCAGTACCCCGGCAGTAATATCTCCCCCGACATAGGAAGCGACCGATGGAATCAAATAGACCATGCCCCGGGGATGAATTTTAACGCCGATCTCAGCGGCATCTACTGCCGCCACGCTGGATATAGTTGGAATGTAGGGTTCCAGACGAATGTATTTGGGCGAAATGCCAAGAAACAATTGGGACATGGTAGTGTTGCCCGCTGCTACCAGACCATAGATATCTTCCCGATTGATCTGGGTTTCTTTTTCAATTTGCCGGATCAAATCATTAATCGTCTTGACAACTGCCTGCTGCAGTTCTGTTAGTCCGTCTTTGTTTTCCGTAGCGTGAATCATTCTACTGATCACATCATCGCCATACTGGGCCTGCAGGTTATATGTGCCAGCCCTGGCCACTGTTTGGCCGTTAGCCAGATTATGCAGGCTGACTACCACTGTAGTGGTGCCGATATCCACCGCTAAACCAAAGCGTTCCTTGCCGGGGTTGTTTGGTTCCACCGCTATTACCTGCCAGCCGCAATCAGTAAGGGTCATGATTACATCCACTTTCCACATAGCAGTCCGCAGGTCTTCCGGCAAACGCTGCAGTAAACGCAAGGGCAAATGTACCGGCTGATATCCCTGTACGGCCAGAGCCGCCAGCAAACGCTGGCTGTCTACGGTGATATCATCTAAGGTTGGGGGAGTTAAATCCAGAGTTACTGTACGCAGTAAAGGTTCAAAGGGAAAATCCCTCAGATCAGGTTGTTCCAATTCTCCAATGAGTACCTGATGCCGGCGTAAACGGGAATCAGCCGGCACTTCTACTGTCACATCACTGATTGCAAAAGCTTGACACCCCAGGACTATTCCCTGTTTCTGCTGGGCCGGTGAAAGATTGCGGGTACTGTCCACCCGCACCTCTCCTTCCTTTACCTGAACCAGACATTTGCCACAGGTCCCGGCCCCGCCACAGGTACTTTTAATACTGATTCCCGCCACCGCAGCTGCTTTCAGAAGACTGGTTCCCTGTTCCACTTCCACTGTTACCTGGTCGGGTAAAAATGACACCTTCACTTTGCTCATCCTCATTCCTCTCCCTTCTATACTCTCTTAAGCGCCTTCCTTTTTTCCCATTCCCATCAATTTGGCCATCCGCAAGGGATGCCGCCGCAAACAGTATTCTAATGAGACTTTTCCGTTAAGCATACTGGGCAAGAGGTGGCGGTTTTCCTTGATCAGAAAAGCGGCCAGGTGTGCTACAATTCCAAAAGCCAGCATACCAGTACCGATATTATGCAATGTTGCCAGCCACCACACAGTATCAGGACTCAAGTCCACTCCCGGCATGTTTTTGTAGACCTTCAAGGCACCAGTAATAATGATCAGGGCAAAACTTATGGCCATATAGCCATAAGCAACTCTCTGTTCTGCCAGGTATTTGTCATGCTCCGGTTCCGGTTGCCCGGTTAACATACATTTGATGATATGAATGGATTCCTTTAAATCGCCTCGCCGGGGCAGGATATCGTATTCTTTGAGAATAATCATCAAAGCCAGATGATAGAAAGCTGCAAAAATCAATACCGCTGCCGCCCAGTAATGGATTTTCAAGGTCAGAGCAAAATTGGCCGACCATTGCAGACCAGGGATAGAAGCTATCCCATAGCGTTTTGCCATTGGCATCTGCATTATGCCACTAAAAAACAGAGTAAAGGTAGAAAGAGCCACCAGCCAGTGAATTATGCGCGTCGCCAGTTTGTGACGTATAACTTTTCCTTCCTCATGCAAAATAGCCATTTTACTTCCCCTCCCTGGTTAAGGTTTTGTAGGCGGTAATACCGGCCGCTACCAAACCGGCCACAGGAGCAATGGCTATACTGGTCATAGCCTCTTTCGGATCATCGGAAGCATTTTTCACTTTTACCGGCATTGCAGGTTTGCCGGGTTTTTCGGGATCGGCTACCCCTTGTTCAATCAGGGCTTTATTGATTTCTTCAAAAGGTACGGCAGATACATAGAAAGTGGAAGTACCTCCGTTTTCCTTTTCACCATAGATGTAACCGCCAATTTCTTCAGCCCGTTGATGAGCCAATTTCCGCATTTCTTCCTTGGGCCCGAAACTGATAGCTCCGTGCGGGCAGGCTTCCACGCAGGCAGGCTGTTTGCCTTCTTTCACCCGGTCCAGGCAAAGATCACACTTATACATGACCCCGCCTCCAATCAGACCGGGCAGTACTTTCATATAAATCCCCACTCCGCCTTGCCGCTGAGGAATATGCCAGGGACAAACAGCCTGACACTTGGCACCGCCAAAGCAACCATTTTCATCAATCACTACCGCTCCTTCAGGGGTTTTGTTATTGACACCGAAGGGGCAGAGATTAGCACAGGGCGGGTTATCGCAATGCATACAGCGCCGCGGAATGCTAATCTCTACATCCTGCCCTTGATGTTTAACTTTTACTTTTTGAATATAAGTCCAGTTATACGGAGTTAAACGATCTTTAATACTTCTCTTTTTGGACCAGTCCTCAAATTTTCCGGTCGGCCAGTTTACCGGAATAGGGCCTTTCGGCTCAGGGAATTTATGCTGGTTCGCATTCCGGCAGGCGTCAACACAAACACCGCAACCGGTGCATTTAGTCAAATCTATGACAGTGCCATAACCCTGTTCTCCGCTCGCAGCATTGGCCTGCTGGGGGCCCTGACTCAAAACCATGGCTCCCGCCACGCCGGCAGTCAGGCTTCTTTTCAGGAATTCTCGTCTCGATACTTTCACCAAAATCTACCTCCTTTTCGTTATACCCTTACTGGGTATATGTATTTGTCGTAGTTTATTATATTCAACTCTTTTATCTATGTCAATACTTTTTGTATTTGTGATGGAAATAATTAACGTCAAACAAAAAACAGGTGCCAGCGCACCTGTTTGCCATCAACCAAGGGGTTCCCCTTCACTCAATATATCCTTTACTATTTCCCGTAACACACTGCGGACAGCCGGGCTTTTCAATAATTCCGGCAAATTGGCTCGCAGCCAGCTGCGAATGCGGGTCTGTTGTTCCGGTTTGCTGATATATTCTTCCGCTATTTTGCTCAACTGCTGTCTACCTTCCGGACTGTTCAAATATTGCTCAATGGCTTCTGTGATTTCAGGCAATGAAGGCGTGGGAGCAGGAGTGGGGTGCGGACAGACTGGCTGCTGATTGGGTTGTTTGTAACAGCAATATAGCCAATAATAGGGCCAGTAAAACATAAAAATATACCTCCCGCAGGGTAGGAGTTTTAATTCATCTTATGCTCTACCCCTGCGAGAGGAACTACTAAATTTTATTTTTCCTTCAATTTTTCAGCAATATAGGCTCTCAGGTAATCCATATCTTTGCCTTTTTCCGCCATTACTTCCTTTAGATGCTCGCCGGTCTCCGCCTCGGATAACCCCAATTCCCTTGCTAACTGATTTTTATCCAGTCCGAAAGCCCGGGCAACGTCTTCCAGTGTCATCCACCCTTTAATCTGAGCCGGATCATTAATTTGTTCTATTTCGGCAGCAACCGGAGTAGACTGCCATATCCCTGTCACCTGTGTAATCAGGGGTGGCAGGAAAAAAGCCAATAACCCCAGCACCAGAAATAAACCCTTGCTCTTTATGGTCAGTGTCTCCGGTACAGGACAGGCATCTACACATTTCAGACAGCTGACACAGGATGAATCTGTTATTTTTTCCCGTTCAGTTATTTTTACCGCTGTCGGACAAACCCGATCACAGCGATGGCAACTAATACAGGTCTCAGCCTTACGACCGGGTCGTAATGAACCCAGTTTGTTAAATAATCCCACCAGACCGCCCAGGGGGCACAGATAGCGGCACCAAAAGCGTGATATGGCCATACTGCCAGCTATAAACAGGCCAATTACCAGCACAGGTATATAATCCTCAAACTTGAAGTGAAAGAAGGCTTTGTAGGGATCGTAACTTTCAAAAACCAGTTCATTTGCGTAGTAGGTAGCAACCACAATTATTACCAACATCAGGTAACGTCCATAACTGAAAATATGATCCAGGTTTCTCCCGAGTTCCAGCTGCCGCCTAAATATTTTTTTGCTTGCCCAGGCAAAGAAATCCTGTAATGCTCCCAGCGGACAGAGCCAGCCGCAAAAAAAGCTACCGGCCAGGAAAGCAGATAAAACCAGGCCACCAAATAAAATCAGATTTGACCAGTTGGTTTTTTCTATAAAGGTGCCGCTGACTGCCAGTGTTGCAGCTGTTTCCACCGCCCCAAAAGGGCAAAACGAATCAAGGGGGGCCGCTCCCTTTGGTCCACCTCCTACTAACTGGTGCCTAAGGCCCAGCCAGGCTGCCAAAACTACCATGCTCGTGAGAATCAGTCTGCGCCATAATTGTGTTTTCTGCATTCAAACCACCTCCACCAGAATATAAGGCAAAAACCGTGCCAAACAAAAAACCGCCAACAAAGGCGGTTTTAGTGGATTTAAATTGCAAAAATTGCACTATTTAATGCAATAATTTTGCATTTTATAGTATAAAGTTCTGAGGCTGATCCCTAATAAAGCCGCTGCCTTTTTCCTGTTACCCCCGGCCAGGACCAGTGCCCGTTCTATGGCCTTACGTTCTAACCGGTAAAGATTTACTTCACTTTCACCAGTTTCAGGCAGAACCGGCAAATCAAGATCAAAGGTTTCCTGACGCCCGTCCCAAAACAACATGGATCGTTCAGCCACATTCGCTAATTCCCGCACATTCCCCGGCCAGGAATATGCCAGCGCCCTGGCCTCTAATTCCTCATCAAATTCCGGCTTCGGCTTGCCCAGTTTGGCCGCCTGCCTGACACAAAAATGCTGCAACAGAGGCAGAATATCCCCTTTCCGCTCCCTTAATGGTGGTATGGTGAGCTGAACCACATTCAAACGATAATACAAGTCGGCCCGAAAACGTCCAGCGGCTACTTCTTGCGCAAGATCCCGGTTAGTGGCCGCCACCAGGCGCACATCAATCCTGATTTCCTTCACTCCTCCTACCGGCATTACAACCCGTTCCTGCAAAACCCGAAGCAGTTTGGCCTGCAACGATAAAGGCAATTCTCCGATTTCATCCAAAAACAGGGTTCCACCATCAGCCAGACGCAATAAACCGGGATAACTCTGCTGGGCACCGGTAAAAGCCCCTTTTTCATGCCCAAATAGCTGGCTTTCCAGTAAACTTTCCGTCAACGCCGCGCAGTTGACCGCCAGAAAGGGTTCATCCCTGCGTTGACTGAATGCATGTAAGAGGCGGGCCACTACTTCTTTGCCTGTTCCCGTTTCGCCAGTCAACAGAACGGTTGTGTCCACCTGGGCAACTACCTTGATTTTCTCTAAAAGATTCCTGCTCAAAGGGTCCACTCCTATAAACTCCGGAACCCCATCCCGGTATTTTTCCGCTTGCACCCGACGCAACAGTTTACGGCGTTCCAATGCTTTATTTAATACGGTCTGTAACTGCTCCGGACCAGACAGTGGTTTGGTCAGAAAGTCATCAGCTCCTGCCTGAATAGCCTGAACGGCAGTTTCAATTGTACCATAGGCCGTAATTACCAGAAGTGCACCGTCAAAACCCTGAGCTCGTAACTCCCGCACCACCTCAATACCGTTTTTATCCGGCAAACGCAAGTCGCAAAAAACAGCATCAAAATGTTGTTGCCGCCAGAGTGCAAAGGCTCTTTCTGCATTTTCTGCTGCTTCCGTTTCAAAGCCAAGCTTTTTTAACATCCCACCAAGCATCAAACGTACGGATTTCTCATCATCAATAACCAGTATCTTTTTCATCCTCCCACCTCCTCAGCTTGAGTGTAACCCGACCCCCGCCATTATAATTGGCCAGGATCAATTCGCCACCCATCAGCTCGG
>NZ_BDLQ01000022.1:59938-149641 GCF_002049255.1 Carboxydocella sp. ULO1
TTTACGGGATAAAGCAAGGCCCAGCCCGTAACCGCCGGGTTTGTCCGATTCCATTAGTCCTTCCATTTGCAGTACTTTTTCGCCGAAACCCGGTCCGCGGTCAAAAATGTCTACCCACAACCAGTCTTTTTCTTCTCTAAATTTTACCACCAGCGCTTCCTCTTTTCTTCCCATGACCTGCCAGGCGTTCTGCAGCAGATTTAACAGGACATGACGCAAGGCTTCGCCGTTTGCTAATACCCTGGCCTCTTGCTTGTCCATTTCCACAATCAGGCGTTCCGGCCCGTACTTCCATGCCAGTTCCTCGAATATTTCCTTTATATAAATAGGCTCAACCGGCAAAATTCCGCTCCTGGTATAGGTCAGTAAAATAGCGGCAAACTCCTCAAGACGCCCGCTTTCTTCAACAATGCTCTGTAAATATTCCCTTTTTTCCGGATCAGACTCATCCATTAACAGCAGTTGTCCCAATCCTTTGACCGCAGCCACGGGATTTCGCACTTCATGGGCAATACCCGCCATGAGCAAACCAATTTCAGCCAGTTTTTCTTTTTTTATATCCTCTTTTTCTTTTTGCAACAAATTCCAGGACATCAACACAAACCCCAGACTAATCCCCAGGCTGGCAATTAGCTGCCAGTAGGACACCCTGCGCAGGCTTTGGGCTGTAATAGGTTCAAACACAATCTGCAACCCTTTTACCCGCGGTCTGTGTTCGCCACTGTTTCCTTCCCCCTCGCCGTCAATCCCGGGCAAGTGAACAGGAACCCAGACCACAAGCCCCTGTTCACCTGGTTCCACATGGGGCAATTTCTCTAACTTTAATGGCCTGGGGTCAATACTGCCTGCTCGTGCCAGCGCCTTTAACTCCCGGTTATATACGACCAATCCGGCTATTTCCCGCTGGCCAACAATACTTAACAACACCTCATCGAGTTTAACTGGGCCGGATTGACGCAAGCGGTTTTCCACTTGCCAGGCCACTCCGGCTCCCCGTTCCAAATAAATAGACCGAATATGTTCCTCAGTTTGTGCAAATTGGCGCAAACCGAAGAAAAATAAAGTGGCAGCCATAATGGCGACCACCAGCAATAAATAACGTTGAACTTTCGTCATCATTTATCCCCCCAAAAGGGACACTGCCGTCCCAGACACTGGCGATTGCGGGAAAAATAACGACATTTCCAGTCAGCAGCCGCGGGCAGTTCCACCTGCAAAAAGCGGGCAATGGCTTCCCTCCCGGCTGCCAGGGCCAGCATGGTACAGCGTTTGCAACAACGGGGGCCGCCGGTATCCGCCATTTTCTCTAAAGCCATAGCAGTTGCCCGGTTCGCCCAGGACCACTCTTCCCTTTTCAACGGTGTCGCTCCTGTCAGCACGGAGACAGCAATGCCCACACCGACCCCGGCTCCACAAGCGCCAAAGTAGCCGCAATGTCCACCTGGTACCCTGCTACCCCGTTTGATAGCCTCTTTCACCAGGGCCTCCTTTTCCTCCAGGCCCAGTAAATTAGCCGTTACCGCTACCAGTACCGCTGGCACCAGGGCATGATGTTCCGGTCCATGCATAGCAACCGTGGGGTGTTGCATTAAAAATTCCGCCAGGATTTCAGGCACTGTTTCTGAGGATTTCAGAGTTGTTTCCCGGATCACCCCCAGGGCATCCAGGCCATGGCAACGGTTACAGAGATAGTGCCCGTTAGGACAAGTTATAGCATTCATTTCCTTTTCCCCACAGAAAACACAGGTCTGTTCAACTGTCTGGTCATTATATATCAAGGGCTGACCACAGACAAAACAGGCATCTCTTTGCACAGGTTATTTCCTCCTCTTTTTTTCATCCTGTTCCCTGGACCAGGGAACCTCACAGGCGCCCCCCGCTCAACCGCCGCCAGTACCGCTCTTGGGGAGCATCCATAAAATAAAGAGAACCAGCAAGATGCCCGGAATCAGTTCCAAAAATTTTTCCAAATCTACCCCTCCTTACGCCGACGACTGATGACAAAGCCGGCCGGGCTAGTGCTATTAGCTTCTTTTTCAAGAAAATAGGCCAGGTTTTGCAGTTCCAGGGTCAAATCGGCATAGGCAACCCTCACTGTAGGCGGCAATTGCAGGGCAATAGGAGCAAAGTTCAAAATCCCCCTCACCCCGGCCAGTACCAGTTTTTCAGCCGCCCGCTGGGCCTGATCCTTGGGAACCGCCAGTACCGCCAGCTCCACTCCCATGCCAGCAACTATCTCCTCCATCTTTTCCATGGGATAGATCGGAATTCCCTCTACCGATTGACCGATTTTCTCCGGATCAGTATCAAAATATGCCACCACCCGGTGATTATCCAGAAAATGCTGGTGATATTTGCCAATTCCTAGCCCCAGGTTGCCAGCGCCAACGATTACTAATGCTCGGGGTTTGTCCGCCCCCATCATTTTGCGGATGGAATGGCGCAACTGGCTGACATAGTAACCTACCCCTCGATGACCGAATTCCCCCAGATAGGACAAATCTTTCCGCACCAGCGTATCAGCAATGCCCAGGCGATCCCCTAGTTCCTTAGATGAAACAGTTAATACCCCCATTTCCTCCAGATAGCCCAGACAGCGGGCATAGAGATTGAGTCGTCGGACTACTAGTTCCGGAATCTCTTTATTTTTCATACCGCTCACCCTCCATTGTGAATAAAGGCGGGTGCAAGCACCCTACTACCCCCTTAGGGTATATTATAGCAGATTGTACCGCTTCAATACAAGAGCCGGATCGCAGAAACAGCGTTGCCAGACGGTTTACATTGCCGCCCAGGCTTTCTGTTTTTTCCGCCAGAATCCGCCCCTTTCAGGGCAAATTTGATCATACCAGGCATCATGCCCATCATCCGGCTTAAAGGCATTTCCATACTGAATAGATGCAATTGTGACAAAAAGTGCGATCCAGAGCATAATTAATACCGCCACAGTTTGGGCAATAATTTCTTTCACATTCGCGGCCTGCAGGTTTTCCTTTTCCAGAACCATAAAAAATTTGGGCCGCAGGTAATCGCCCAGGATGGCGGCACAATCACTGCATTCCAGCACAGTGCTTCCCCCTTTACACCAACCGGATAGCCTGATAAGGGCAATTGGTAATACATTTGCCACAGCCTACACACATGGGATCGACAAAACGAAAATCGTCTTCATCTTCCCTTACAATAGCATAGGCAGGGCATTGTTCCGCGGGAGGGCAGCTCTGACAGTTTTTACAAATAGCAGGATCAAGAAAGGCCCTTTTTGTCGAAGACATCTTCTCCCTCCACCCTACCCTGATAGGGTATATTCTAATCAAATTATATTGTACAAGTTTTTCGCTGTCAATAAGAAAATTCATTCATCCAACCGTGATTTCCGATAGAGCTGAATGAAATTAAGAATAAAACGGATTTCTTTTTCTGTCATATGACAGATCTGGCGCAGGATAGCCTGCACATTTTCTTCCTGTAACAGTTCTCGCAATTGCGGGCTGAAGGTTGTGATAATTTCCTCCGGTTTCTCATTATCCATGACAAAATAACAGGGCGATACCCCCAGTACCTGGGCAATTCGCTCAATGGTGCGGAAAGAGGGCTGGACTTTTCCCTGTTCAATCTGGGCGATCATCCCAGCAGAAATCCCTGCCGCACCAGCCAGAGCCGCCTGGGTCAAGCCCTGTTCTTCCCGCAGCATGCGCACTTTCAGACCTAAAGCGGCATTTTCATTGAGAAGTGTAGGTACACTCACTTCCAGCACCTGGGCCAGACGCCGCATGGTACTCACTGCCGGTATTACTTTATCCTTTTCAACCTCGCTGATATAGGCCGGAGATAACCCCACCTTTAGCGCCAGTTCTGTTACCGTCCAGCCCTTATTCTTACGGGCCAGCCTTACCCGGTCCCCAAAAGTCAGGCCTTCATCATCCTGGGAAATGTCTACTATCTCCTCACGGGGTACATTCAAGGCACTGGCAATACGCCCCAGGGTTTTCAGTGAAGGCTTTTTCGCTCCCCGTTCTATTTCGCTCAAATAGGAAGGGGATAACCCGGCTTTTGCAGCAAAATCCACCAGGTTATAGCCGCGGGCTTCCCGTAATTCCCGAATTTTGTTGCCATTAATCTGCATCCTCTCTCCCACCCTTTTCGCCAACTTTATATATATTACGTAACTAGTTTACTACTGTTGCTGGTTGGCGTCAATAAAAAAGCTGCAGTTAAGCACTGCAGCTATCTTTCTTAACCTCTGGCTTTTTCCATCAGGTATTTCTCCGCCATGATACCGGCAATAGCTCCATCAGCAGCAGCTGTAATCACCTGGCGGAATTTTTTCACCCGTACATCCCCGGCAGCAAAAACTCCAGGCAGATTGGCCTCCATATCTTCATTGGCTTGAATATAACCCCATTCATTCATTTCTACCTGGCCTTTAAACCAGTGGGTCCGGGGCTGGGTGCCAATATAGACGAATACCCCATTGGCAGGAATATCAGTAAGCTCTCCAGTTTTTACATTTTCCACTGTAACTGAAGTGAGATGTCCTTCTCCGTTAACTTTCCGTACTTCTGAATCCCACACCACTTTAATCTGCGGGTGGTTAAGGGCCTCCTCCTGAGCAATTTTGGAAGCCTGGAAGTGATCAAACTGGTGCACAATAGTAACCTGTTTGGCAAAGCGGGTCAGAAATACCGCTTCTTCTACTGCTGAGTTTCCACCTCCGACAACAATTACATTATCCGCATCCTGATACATAGCCCCATCACAGGTAGCACAGTAGTGAACACCCCGGCCTCTGAATTCTTCTTCCCCTTCAGCCGGCAGTTTTCGCGGTTCCGCCCCGGTAGCGATAATCACTGTCTTGGCGTAATACTCGGTATCTTCTGTACGCACATATTTTCTTTCTCCAGTCAGATCCACCTGGAAAATCTCCTTGAGGTCATGAATTTCCACTCCAAAGGATTTGGCCTGGTTGACCATGTTTTGCATCAATTCGCTACCCCGCACCGTGCCAGGAGTACCGGGATAGTTGGCAATGTGGAAAGTGGTAGCCGCCTGGCCACCTGGCAATCCTTCGTCAACCAGCACAGTGTGCAGTTTGGCCCGGCCGGCATATATGGACGCTGAAAGTCCAGCAGGACCACCGCCCAGGATCAGAACATCACACTCTACCTTGGCCAAACCACCTTCCCTGACACGGGGCCCGGTGATTTCTTCCACAGCCAGGCGCAATTGAGGTTTTGAGATATATCCCGTCAATCGCTTGCCTGCTTCTTCCCCGTTCTTGAAAAACAATACAGTCGGGCTGCCTTTCACTCCCAGCTGATTGGCCAGTTCCCGGTTGCCCTGGCGATAGATTTTCACAAATTTCATCATAGAACCATATTGTTCAGCGATCCGTTCATAACTGGGAGCCAGATATGCACAGGGCGGACAATCTGTGGAATAAAAATCAACTGCTACCGGCAGTTCACTGTGCAATACCTCAGACTCAAATTCAGCTGCACTGATCTCTTTTACAAATTCACTCATTTTTCTTCCTCCTTATACCCCGTATAGGTATTTCCCTGACCTTATTCTACCATTCCGCTCAGCTTACTGTCAACAAAATTTTTGCTTCAAAAAAATTAAAGCCACCTGATCAGGTGGCCTGTTCCAGTTTTCCTAATGCCCGCTCTAATAAACTGCAATCTTCACAACCTGCAGCTGGCCCACCACCCCGGCATTTTTGCAAACAATAGCGGGCCGCCTGCACCAGAATACCCCGTTCCGCTTCCGTCAGCACTACCTGTGGCACAGGTCTCACCTCCGGACTTAGTTTACCCCAGTTTATCCCGGTAATATTCTAAACCAAGGGTATAAAGTTCTTTAATCGGTCTGCAGTCCGGTGCCTGAACCTTGCCAGTTCGACTCCAGGCTACCGCCCCGCATCCCCCGCCGCAAACATGGGCTACGGCACAATCCCGACACTCTGGGATTGTCAGCACATTCCGGGTTTGCCAGGGTCTGACGGCTTCCTGGTCATATATCACTTCCGGCCAGAAAGTGCCCAGCCGATGCTCCGCGCGACCGGCAGTGGCGGTACAACCATAAATATAGCCGTGCAGATCAAAAACCCATTCTTTTTTGGCTGCAGGACAGGTATCAAAAGCCGGTACCAGCATTTCTCCGTTTTCTATCAGGTAACGGATGCCTTTGAAATCCGGCTGATGGAATTTTTGCAAGAGGGGTTCTTTTTTAGCCAGAGCGGCATAAGCAGCCCACATTTCCAGGCGGTTGAACAAATGCTGGGGCCTGGCGTAGCAATCATAAAGTTCATAATTTCTTCCCAGCTGAGTTTTAAACTGGCCAGGAGACAAATCCAACCAGCCCTGTTCCTCCAGATAACGCACCAGGGGCAAGAGGGAAGGTAAATTTTCTTTGTCTACTACTACCCGGAAATTGATGGGGAAACCAGCCGCTACCGCTGCCCTAATTCCTCTCATTATTTCAGCAAAAGTACCCCGACCATCAGCTGTACCCCGACGGGCATCGTGAACTTCCTGGGGCCCATCGATAGTCACCTGGATTTCTTTGATCCTTACCCCACTGGCCTGGAATAATGGAACAAACTGCTCCAGGTCGTACCCATTGGTTACGGCAGCCAGTTCGAAATCATTAGTCTTTGCCTGACGAGCAATATAATCAATAATTTCCAGTTGTCGGGGGCTGGCAATCAGCGGCTCACCGCCAAAGAGAGTAATAAAAGGCCTTGATTGTTCCTGGCCAAATTTACTGCTGATATGTTGAAAAAAAGCATCCACAACTTCTTTAGTGACTAATTCTCCCTCTTTCATGCCCTGCTGAAAACAGTAGGTACAGGCCAGGTTACAGGCATAGGTAGGCACAAACAAAATATGGGTGGGAGAAGTGGCTAATTCCTGCTGAAATTCCCCATATTTATCAGCCAGCAACAGGCTTTCACTGGTGGCATCAGGTAGGATATAACCTCTGTCCTGCAGATAACTCAATAATTCCGGTCCTACCTCTTCCCAGCGACCAGCTGCCGCGGCTTCCAGCTGCGCTCCTTCCTCCGCTGTAGCAAAATCCACCAGCCCCATGAGCGCATTGACCAGGGCATATTCCTTGCCCTCGAACAAAGGCAAAATCAGGTTATATTTACTCCAGTACATGCTTGCCCTCCTTGACGGCAAGCAGCCGACAGGACAGCTTAGCTGTCACTGCCGGCTCCTGCCTTAAACTGGATTAGTCGTGGCAACCAGCCACCACTTTGGATTGTTTGGAACAGCACTGAGCCAGGTTCAGGGCTCCGCTGCAGCACTTTTTCTCCTGTTTTTTGGTTACAGGACGCATAATGTCACCTCCCTTCCCTGCCTTTACTGGCACGCAGGGTCAAACTAGCAAAAGGATACCCGTTCTTCAGGTATTCTCGCCGTTTGAGGATAACTATTTGCTGGAAACCAGCCGCCTCAATGGCTGCCAGATATTCCTCTTCCGTAATGGCTCCTCCCCAGCAATCGGCCCAGGCCTGTGGATCCTGTTTTACTTCCTCCGGCAGTGGTACCAGCGAGACAGCATCACTGATTACCATTCTGCCTCCCGGCTTCAGAACCCGGGCGATTTCCCGGTAGGCCCGAAATTTATCGTGGACATGGTTAATCACACAGTTGCTGAGCACACAGTCAAAAGTTGCCTCCGGAAAAGGCAGCCGGGTCAGGTCACCTTGAATAAATTCACATTCCTCTGCTTTCTCCTCCTGGCGGGCAGCTGCTCGCGCCTGTTCCAGCATGGCTGGAGTCAAATCCAGACCAACCGCTTTGCCTCCTGGCCTGACCAGGTCTACAGCCCGCAGCACATCAGCACCACGACCGCAACCAAGGTCCAGTACCCACTCCCCTGGTTGTAAATCAGCCAGCTCCAGATTGGAACCACAGCTCAGATTGGAGCAAGCTGTTGCTTCTCTGGTATAACGCTGAATGATTTCTTTCTCCATACCGTTACCCCCTCCGGGTATCAACAGCTATATTATAACATTTTTTCGCTGAAAATGTCAAAAGCGATTTTAATTTTTGGACATACTAATAGTGTAAATCCGGACAAGGAGGTTAGTCCTATGCGCCAAATTCGTTTTATTATCTTAATTGTATTGCTGATGCCTGTACTTTTTGCCTGTACCCCCCAGCGCAAGCCCAAACCAGCCGAACCACCACCTCTGGCCCAGCTGCCCACGCCAGTAGAAGACTTGCCCCTGGATATTATGGGTACTGCTGATGCCTACGCACGGGCGATCGCCAAAAACCAGCTGGATAAAGCCAAAAAAATGAGCAGTCCCGCCAACCGCCGCTGGCTGGAGGTTAATTATCCGGCTGCCCTGCAAAAAATAGCGCGCCAGTATAAAATAGGAACAATCCGCTTCAATCGCGCTGATTTTGAAGCGGCTTTACTGGAAGGAGATTCCTATGAGCGGCTGGTGGTAACCCACAGTCTCTTTTTCCCCATTGGACCAGCAGGCACAGGTCAAGTCTACCTTAAGTTTCGTATAACTAAAGTGGGTAAAAAATATCTAGTCCAGTCCACTGAGTTACTGAGCAAACTCCCCACCCCACCACCAGGTCAATAAGTTCAGGATTTGATCTGATTTAATTCACTGGCAAAGTCTGCTGCCATCCGTCCCTGACGAATGGCAGCAGCTATTTTTTGCAATCTGGCCCGGTTTTCCGGGCTACTGGTTATGATCACCTCTTGCCAGCCGGGTTCCTGTTCCTTAACTATCTTCCTGATTTCCTGCTCGCTTTCCGGCGTCAGTTCAGGAACAGCGATATAGATCCGGTTATGCCAGATAACTACCACCGGTTGTTCTATCCCCGGTTTTTTTGCCAGGAATTGTTCCCAGGCGGCAGCAGCCTGAGCCCCATCAGCCGGAGTGGCCGGAGCCTTCCCCGCAGTACCTGCTCTCCCCAGGGGATGAGGCGGCAGGGGCAGCTGAGGTGCCGGATTTTCCGGTCTCAATCCCACTTTTCGCTGAGGTTGCTGCAGCAGGTTTTCTGCCCCTCGCGGTAATCCCGCATCACGGTAAAGATAAAAAAAGGCAAGGCCAGTAAATAGAATTAGCGCTAAAAAGAGGGGTAAACCCTTTTTCATTGTCAGTCCTCCTTGTTCCTTTTGTGTTTTATTTTAACCGCAACTACCCACTGTCAACTCATACGAGTCTTTTCAGCATGCCCTAATAAATACAAAAAAACGTGGGCTGGGATTCGCATAATGGGTATTCTGGTAGGATGAGGCATCACGCCGAAATCCTTCAGCCTTTTGGTTACGACAATGGCAGCAACTATTTCGCCTTACTCATCGTCGTAATATTAATAATTTGAGATGAGTTAAAACACAGGTATAGGAACACTTTCTCCAGAACTGCCGCATTACGGATGTTAAATAGCGACGGAATGTCTCGCTTTAATACCTTATCCACTACATCTTCCCGTAGCATCCTCTGGGCATAATAATCGTCTTTCGACAAGGCAAGTTCAGGGAAACCGCCTACCGTCAGATAACTGAAAATGCTTCTGTATAATTTATCTTTTATCCATCATAATGATAATTATACTTTATATTTTTATGCAAATTATATAACTTGTATTTACTTTTTTGTCTAAAAAACAAAACCGGAAACGCCCTCTGCGCTTCCGGTCTTGTTTTTTAGAACAGGATTTCCCGCTTTACATTTTTAACCGAGGCAGTTCCGGTCAAAAGCATAGTCTGAACCAGTTCGCCTTTCATTTTGTTGAGCAGGAAGGCAACTCCTTCCTGACCGCCCCCAAAAGCTCCCACTACCAGAGGACGGCCTACCAGAACGGCATCTGCCCCCAGGGCCAGCAGTTTCAGGACATCGGCCCCGCTGCGTACTCCCCCATCTGCAAAAATCAGCACTTTGCCCTTGACCCGGCTGGCGATTTCCGGCAATACTTCGGCAGCTCCCGGTGTGAAATCCAGTACCCTTCCACCATGATTGGAAACTACTATGGCTTTAGCTCCTGCCTCCACAGCCATTTCTGCCTCTTCCGGAGTCATGATGCCCTTGAGAATGAAGGGCAATGTTGTAGCCTGTACCAGCTCTTTGATTTCCACCAGGGTTTTGGGGCCTACCGGTTGCCCTTTGAGGGCCATGGTGATCAGGCCAGCGCCATCTATATCCACACCAACAGCCAGCGCCCCGGCTGCCTCTGCCTGGCGGATGCGCTTGATGATTTCCTCCTGGGCCCGCGGTTTGATAATGGCAATGCCTTTCCCCTGGTGTCTGGCAATGGCTTTCAGGCCGCTGTCATACATGGTCGGGTCAGCTCCATCCCCGCTCATGCCCAGCGTACCGGCTTGCAACGACCCGGCAATAATATACTCGATAAATTCTTCCTCGGTTAACTGGCCACCCATATTATAAGGAGTGCCGGTCATGGGTGCTGCCAGTACTGGTAGGGCCAGTTTTTCTCCCCATAGCTCCATGGTAGTATCTGGCTCTTTAACTTCATGAATAGTCCGCATGTTGAAGCGATAGGCTGCCAGGGCCTCCAGATTGGCTCGAAAAGCACTACCAGTGCCCAGACCTCCCATCCCTGGCACTTCACCGGCACAGGCCCGCCCATCACAAACCGGACAAACCCGGCAATAGCCCTGTAATTTTTCCCTGGCGTTTTTTCTGATAGCTGCCAAGTCCATTTTTCTTCCCCTCCAGTCTAGCAATTATTCTTTGATCTTTTTGGCCAGTTCCGCCTCAGCAAAAAGGAGATGATCCAGCATGGCCCGCTCCGCCGCCTGGGGCTGTTTGTTCCGGATGGCATCATAAATGCGGCGGTGCTGTTCCATTAGCTTTTCCCCGTTTCCCGGAGTCAGGAACAACTGCTTGCGGGCCGCTACTATTGCACTGTGAAAGGAGTCGGAAATAGTGCGCATCAATCGCACCAGCCAACCGTTATGGGTGGCTTCGGCAATGGCATAATGAAAGGCGGTATCACTAACTTCCCCTTTCTCGAAATCTGCCACATTATCTTCCATCTGTTTCAGCGCTTCTTCTATCTTCTGGATTTCCTCCGGTGTAGCCCGTTCCGCAGCCAAACGCGCTGCCGCCGTTTCGAATATTTTCCGCACTTCATAAATTTCAAAGAAATTGCCCCGCTCGATGGAGAGAAACATGGCCAGGGGCTGGATGATGGCGTCACTACAGGCTTCCCGCACAAAGGTGCCCTCACCGGTGCGTATTTCCACAAAACCCATCATTTCCAGGGCTCTGAGGGCTTCCCTCACCGAAGCCCGGCTGACTTGCAGTTTTTCCGCTAATTCCCGTTCGGACAGGAGTTTATCTCCCGGTTTCAAATCGCCTTCCGCCATCAAATCCCTGATCTGTTCGACAATTTCCTCATATATTTTTTTGGGCTTGATAGGCCGAAATTCCATAACTTTACCCCCTGCAAGAACAGAATATTAAAATATTTTCTACACAAGCGGGGCAAGTTCCTTCAGACGCAGGGGATTTTTTATTTTAATTTTTCCGCAAGAAGTTCAGCTGTATGCTTGACCCGAATCCCTTCCCCTTGTTTATCGAAACCGCCGGCAATCTGCATCACACAGCCAGGACAATCCATGGCCACGGTGGTAGCGCCGGTGTTCTTGATATTCTGCAATTTCCTTTGCAGAATGGGGGCAGAGATTTCCGGGAATTTAAGGGAATAAGACCCCCCCATACCGCAGCACATATCGGCTTCGAACATTTCCGCCAGCTGGTATCCAGCTTTTTGCAACAGTTCCCGTGGTTGCTGCCATACCTTCAGGGTTCGTTTTAAATGGCAGGAGTCGTGGTATGTCACCTTTTCCAGTGTCTCGCCTTCCAGCAGAGTCAGCCGTCCTTCATCCACCAATTTTTTCACCAGACTTGAGAAATCCACCGTTTTAGCTGCCAGTTCTCTGGCCCGGGACAACCATTCCTGCCGCCCCTGGGTTTCCAGGGTGCTGATGAATTCATGTTTTAAGGCCGCGGTACAGGTAGGACAGGCGGAAACCACATAACTTGCCTCGGTTGACAGCAGGGCTTTCAGGTTATCCACTGCATTCTGGGCCGCTACTTCGAAAGCCCCGTTGTAGCGGGCCGGCGCTCCGCAGCAGGTCTGCCCTTCCGGAAAAACTACTTCTATTCCTGCTTTGTTCAATACCTTGATGACCGCTTCTCCCATCTGCGGATAGGCGAAATCAATCAGGCAGCCAGCATAAAAAACTGCTTTTTCCCTGGCAGGGGTTTGTTTAATCTGCTTCACCCGGTCTCGCAACGGCGTTTCAGCAATGGTGGGTAAACTGCGAAACTCAGCCAGCCCGGAGAAAAACAGAGGTAAATGCCGGATAAAACCTCCCCTGGCAAAGGGTTTTTGCGCCAGGGATGCTGCCCGCAACAGGGAATGAAAGAGGCGGCGATTGCTTAATACCCCGGAAAAGATGGCCTTCTGAGTCAGGGATTGCCCCTCTTCCTTGACCAGCCGCCGCCGGATTTCCACAATCAATTCCGGGATATCGATTTTGCCCGGACAGACTTCCCGGCAGCGTCCACACATGATACAAAGGCCCTGAATTTCTTCCGATTTCTTCAGCTCATCAAACCAGGCTGTCAAGATGGTGCCAATGCCACCAGCATAAACATGCCCGAAAACGTGGCCCCCTACCAGCCGGTAAACAGGACAAACATTGAGACAGGAAGCGCAGCGGATACACTGCAGAGCTTCCTTGAATTTGGGATCCCGGGCCATTTCCGAGCGGCGATTATCCATGAGGATGATGTGCAGTTCTTTTCCCGACCCGTCGGGATTGGGGGTGGACCCGGTGATCATGGAAACATAGCTGGTCAGCAATTGCCCGGTAGCACTGCGGGGCAGCGCCTGCAGAATCGGAGCTATATCGGTAAAAGAGGGAACCAGTTTTTCCAGCCCTACTATGGCCACATGGATGCGGGGCAAAGTAGTGACCAGCCGGGCATTCCCTTCATTGGTCACCAGCACCAGGGTGCCCGTTTCCGCTACTGCTATATTGGCCCCGGAAATGCCCATATCCGCTGCCAGAAAATACTGGCGCAGTTCCTGGCGGGCCACCTTGACCAGGCGCGGAATATCACTGGTAAGGCGTTCCTGAACTTCTTTGCTGAACAAATCCGCCACTTCTTCTTTGGTCATGTGAATTGCTGGCATCACCATATGAGAGGGCTTTTGGCCAGCTAGCTGGATGATCCATTCCCCCAGGTCAGTCTCCTTCACTGTCAGTCCGGCCTGTTCCAGATAGGGATTGAGGTGAATCTCCTCAGAGGCCATGGACTTGGATTTGACCACCAGTTTGACTCCCTTTTCCCGGGCCAGGTTTAATATATATTCCTTTACCGCCTGGGGACTGCTGGTCCGAAAGACTTTTGCTCCCCTGGCTTCCGCCTCTCGCTGAAACTGCTGGGCCAGCTCTTCCAGCCGTTCAGCCGCTCCTCCCTTGATTTCGGCTATACGACTGCGCAAAGCTTCAAAATCAATTCCTTCATAGGCTTTGGCCCGGCTGATGACATAGGCCTCGGAAAACCGACCCAGCGCTCCGGTCAGATTGGGATTGTGCAGGGCCTGTTCAATCGACTGTTTAAATTGCTCGGTCATTAGTTGCCACCTCCCAGATCGTCCACCAGCACAATCACCAGTCGTCCAGGTCCATGCACCCCGATGGTCAGTACCCGCTCGATATCAGCGGTACGACTGGGACCGGTAATAAACGCCAGGTAGCTGGCTTCAGTGGGCTTAACCCGGGGCAGGAGAGTGCCCATGTCCGGTAGAATCTGCCGGGTCCCCAGAATAGCCAGGTGAATTTCCGGCAGAGTGGAAACCAGTCTTTGCTCCACCTGAGTAGCAACCTGTACCAGAGTACCAGTGTCCGCCAGACCCCAGTCCATTTGACTGATACCAATCCGCGCCTGGGCGGCCAGTTCCTTAGTGCAGGCGAATTTCAGGCCAGGAATTTTTTCCTCAAGAGCACTTAAGTCCATTCCCTGAATCAGGGGCGAATCTGCCCAGAACGCATAAGCTCCAGGTCTGTTTGCCACCCCCTCCTGTACCAGGAAAGTTAAAATGAAATCCAGAGCTTCTGTCTGACTGGCAAAACGATAAACTTCTGCCCCCACAGCTTCAGCCCGGGTCTTAAAAGCTTCCCACACAGCTATTTTCCTCCTTTTTCCTTCCGGTAGGACTCAGCCAGGAGCGAAATATAGTGGACTACCTCCTGACCCTTGCCAAACTGATTGATACCATCGGCAAGATGCATCATACAGGCCGGGCAGCCGGTAATCACTTCTTCTGCCCCGGTCTGACTGGCATCCGCAATTTTGCGCTGGTTAATTTCCATAGAAGTTTCATAATGGGTTAAGCTAAAAGAACCGCCACTACCACAACAGGCATCGGGCTTGTTCATCTCCTTCAGTTCCACCCCAGGAATCGCCCGCAGGATTTCCCTCGGTTCCTGATAAACCTTCATGGTCTTTTTCAAATGACAGGGGTCGTGATAGGTTACTGTTACATTTATTTCTCCCTGAGGTTTGCGGTAGTTGATAACTCTGGTTAAAAAGGTAGAAATATCATAAGTGCGGCTGCTCCAGTATTCGGCTTTAGGTCCATATATGGGGTCATCCCCCAGCAATTCCTTGAATTCATGCTGCCAGGAACCCCCGCAGGAGCCACAGGCAGTAATAATATAATCAGCACCACAATCGGAAAAAGCTTCCAGATTCTTGCGGGCCAGTTCCCTGGCTGTTGCCACATCCCCGTGCACAAAGGTTGCAATGCCGCAACAGCACTGGTCCCTGGGAATTACTACTTCCACCCCGTTTTCTTTCAGTACTTCTATAACATCATGACCGATCTGGGGGTAAATATAATTTATCGAACACCCCGTAAAGAAAGCAACCCGTACTGGCCTTTCTCCTTTTGGTTCCCCGGTTATGCGAGAAGGAACCTGGCTGCGGAAAGGAACTGGAGCCAGGGCAGGCAAGATTCGCTTCATACTTAAACCCATGCGAAAACGGGGATAGTAGGCTTTCTTTTCCGGATGGCGGCGGAAAACCAGGCCCTGAAAACTGCCGCCCAGACGCATACCCAGATCAAATAAACCCTGTTTTTTCAAGGCTGCAAAAATGGCTTTTTTCAGCGGGTGTAACCCCTTCTGCCGGGCGATCTCTGCCCGCAAGGCCAGGATAATGCGGTCAAACTTTACACCACAGGGACAATTCTGCATACAGGATTTACAAACGAGACAGTTAAACAGTTTGTGGATTAAATCTTCATCCTGCAGGTCCAAATCTCCTGCCAGCAAAGCCTCCGCCAGGGTGATTTTCCCCCGGGCTACCCCGGCTTCCGTTTTCTCGGTGATATATATAGGACAGACTGCCATACAATTACCGCATTTCATGCATTTGGCCAGTTCCGGTTTAACCTGTTGCAAATCATCGTAAAGTGTAGCCATGGCAGTTACTCCCCTTTCAATGGGACCATTTTGCCGGGGTTGAGCAGATAATCAGGATCAAGGGCCTCTTTTACCCGACGCATTAAGGCCAACCCTGGCTGACCCAGTTCATCCTTCAGGTACTTCATTTTGGCTATACCGATCCCGTGCTCTCCCGATAAAGTTCCGCCCATGCTGAGGGCAGCAGCAAAAATCTCGTCCACCGCCTGATGGACTCTGATCATCTCCTCTTGATTGCTGGCATCCGCCAGAATGGTGGGATGCAAATTGCCATCACCGGCATGTCCAAAAGTACCGATATTCAGCCGGTACTTTTCGGCAATTTTTTGAATTGCCAGCAGCATGTCGGTAATTCGCGTCCGGGGAACAGTTGCATCTTCCAGCACTGTAGTCGGACTGAGCTGGGCTAGAGCTGGCAATGCTGCCCGCCGGGCTGCCCACAGTTGTTCCCGTTCCTGGTCAGTGGCAGCCATCCGCACATTACCATTATTCTCCTGGATTACCCGCAGAACCACCTGAGCTTCTGCTTCTACCAATTCCGGTACCATCCCATCTACTTCTATCAGTAATAACGCCTCTACATCGGTTGGCAAACCGACTTTAGCGTAATTTTCTACAGTTTCAATCGTCTTTTTATCCATAATTTCCAGGGTTGCCGGAATCACATGATTTCTAATAATCCCGGAAACGGTGTTACCGGCGTCCTCCAGACGATCAAAAAGGGCTAACAGGGAACGACGATATTTGGGCGCCGGAATCAATTTTACCGTAATTTCAGTTATAATGCCCAGAGTACCCTCTGAACCTACAAACAGAGAGGCAAAATCATAGGCAGTCACATTTTTCACTGTTTTCCCACCAAATCGTACCACTTCACCACTGGCCAGTACTACTTCCATACCCATGACATAGTGTTTGGTCACCCCGTACTTTAAGCCACGTAATCCGCCGGAACACTCGGAAACCGAGCCGCCCATGGTGGCAGTAGCCACTGTCCCGGGATCAGGGGGATAAATCAGACCAAATTTAGCCACCGCATTGTTCAGATCCTGGATAATGACCCCCGGCTGAACGGTGGCCGTTAAGTTATCGGCATCCACTTCCAGAATAGCATTCATCCGCTGGAAGGAAAGAACTATCCCCCTTTTCAAGGGAATGGTGCCACCACTCAGGTTTGTCCCGGCTCCCCGGGGATAGATAGCCAGCTGGTTCGACCGGGCCAGTTCTACTATCCGCTTTACTTCCTCCGTAGTTGCCGGCAAGACCACCACATCAGGTAACTGGCGGGGCATATCAGCAGTAGCATCATAACTGTAAGTGATCAGGTCAGTTTTTTTGGTCAGGACATTCTGGGTACCGACTATTTCCTGCAATTGCTCCAGTATCTTATGCTCCAGCATGTTTTCTCCTCCTTGTTATTAAGGTCTGATGGTCTGACCACACTAAAGGGAAGAGACAGGGAGCTTTTCCTCCCTGTCCGCCATCACAACTTACGCTGTCTTTTTCCGGTTCATGACCAGAACCAGGATAAAAACGAGAGCAACCAGTGCCACTGTATACCCCAGGTAAGTCGCACCCAGAGTCGGGAATACTTTTTGAGCAGCTGCAGCAGCCGCTGCTTCTACCATTTTATACTTGGGAATCATCCAGGTCAGTACATATGCCTGCAAGGTTACAAAAACACCGATAATGGTGGCAAAAATCAAGGAATGTTTAACCGTAAAGCGGAAGAGATCGGCTTCATGTCCAACCAGACCAACGGCAGCAGTAGCAACTGCGATGGACTGGGGAGAAATCATCTTACCGGTAACCCCACCCGAAGTATTGGCGGCCACTGTGACCACCGGGTCAACGCCGATTTTATCGGCCGTAACTGCTTGCAGTTTGCCAAACAGAGCATTGGCCGAGGTATCGGAACCGGTAATGAATACACCCAGCCAGCCCAGGAAAGGTGCAAAGAAGGGGAAGAATTTACCGGTTGCTGCTAAAGCTGTACCCATGGTAATGGACATACCAGAGAAGTTGGCAATATAGGCAAAGCCCAGAACGGAAGCTATGGTCAAAATAGGATAACGCAGAGTCTTCAGGGTTTCAAAGAAGGTTTTGATCCCTTCGGAAATAGGCATGCCCAGCATAATGATGGAAACAAAAGCCGAAATCAGGATAGCCGTACCTGCTGCACTCAGATAATTGAGCTTAAAGATCGCTTCCATAGGTTTTTCGCCTTTGATGATCATATTATGCAGGCCAGGAATTTCAAACTTGACCAGACCGAAATAATCCAGAGCATCTTTAACCGGCTTCAAGCCCCAGGCTGTGATGAAGATGGTCAGAATGATAAAGGGAGCCCAGGCTTTCAAAACCTGCCCGGCACTATACTGCAATTTTTCTTTCCCCAGGCTGGGGGCTTCATCAGCAAAGCGCCAGGTTGTGGGCGGCTTCCAGACTTTGAGAAAAGCAGCCAGAGCGACAATGGATACCAGAGATGCAATAATATCCGGCAACATCGGGCTCAGGTAGTTAGCAGAATACCACTGGGCTATGGCAAAGGAAGCTCCGCTGACCAGCACCGCCGGCCAGACTTCCACCATCTTCTTCCATCCAGCCATCAGTATAATCAGGTAAAAAGGTACCATCACAGACAGGAACGGCAAAGTCCTGCCTACCATCTGGCTAATCGCCATCGCATCAATCCCGGTTACCTGTCCAGCTACGATTATAGGAATACCCACACCGCCAAAGGCTACTGGTGCAGTATTGGCGATCAAACAAATCCCGGCAGCATAGAGGGGGTTAAAGCCCAGACCGACCAGCATCGCACCGGAGATAGCCACCGGTGTACCGAAACCAGCTGCCCCTTCCAGGAAGGCACCAAAGGAAAAAGCAATCAATAAGGCCTGTAAACGCCGGTCATCGGTAATGGAGGCGATGGAGTTTTTAATGATTTCAAATTGACCGGTTTTAACAGTAATGTTGTAGAGATAAACAGCAGTAACAACTATCCAGGCAATGGGGAACAGACCATAAAGCATACCATAGCCAGTTGAGAGAAGGGCCAGTTTAGCAGGCATGCCGTAACCGAAAATCGCTACCAGTACCGCCAGAATAACTGTTGTGACCCCGGCGATATGCCCCTTCATCCGCTTGACAGCCAGAGCCCAGAACATATAGAGAATGGGCACAGCTGCCATCAATGCAGAGAGGCCGATGTTGTTTAAAGGATCAATCACCATTTTCCAGGTCATAATTTTTTACCTCTCCTTTCCAATTTTGTGCCAGCGTTTTCATTATAACTAGTTTGTCTTTTTCCCCCTTCATTTCACCCCCGGCTTAAAAATCGCTTATTATCAGGCTTTCAGACCTGTCATCTTGTTTGATGGACTATTGGCCTGACCACTTTGCCATTAACATATTCGACAACTTTATCACAATTCCTGCTGAAAGAAGCAAATTTTTTGATAATTTCAAAAGTTATTTTTAGTACAAATTCAGTAAAAAATAAGAGGGCACTTGCCCCCTTATTTTTTCTCTAATTGCTGAAAGCGAACATAGATTATGTTTTCTTCCCGCCTGATTCTTTCTCCCAAAGTCGCATATAAACGGCCAAAATCCCGCGCAAATTCGATCCCGGCCCCACCCTGGGCGTATTTCTGAAAAAACTCCATAGCCAGCCGCGAAATCTCATCCATGTCTTTGGCGAATAACTCCAGAGTCTGGCGCAAAGAGATATCAACCTCTGCTGCTCGCCGTAGATGGGGATAAAGTTCCCTGTCTTCTCTCTGTAGATGGTGCAGTAGCAGGTTTTTGACTTCCAGAAGCTTATCCCGTCCTTCTTTACTGGATATGCCCACTTCCTTAATTTTGTTCAGGGTCGCCAGAATCACAGCATGATCACTTTTCAAAGCATCTACCAACCCGGCCATTTCAACCACCTCACAGCACTTTTTTATATTTTAACTAAAACTTCCCATCTTTTCTGTGAACCCGGTCACACCAGAAAAATAACCCCCTTGCCCCAAGATAGTCTCCGGGGAGGGAGACAAAAAGGGGCAAGAGGGTTATCAGCCTTTTAATCCTCCATTGTAGAAAGGTCACCGGTGGGCAGGCCCAGTTCCCAGGCTTTCAGTACCCGCCGCATGATTTTACCGGAACGGGTCTTGGGCAGTTTATCCCGCACTTCGATTTCTCTGGGCGCAGCATGAGCTGCCAGACCTTTTTTAACAAATTGCTTAATATCTTCTTCCAATTCCGGTGTCCAGGTATAGCCTTCCCGTAAGGAGATGAAGGCCTTGATGATTTCACCCCGCAGCGGATCGGGTTTACCGATAACCCCTGCTTCTGCCACAGCCGGATGTTCTACCAGTTTGCTCTCAACCTCAAAGGGACCAACCCGTTCACCGGAGGTGTTGATGACATCATCAACCCGGCCCTGGAACCAGAAATAGCCATCTTCATCTTTGTAGGCGGAGTCGCCGGAAATATACCAGGGCTCCAGGCGGAAATACTCCTTGTATTTCTCTTCATTCTTCCAGATGGCCCGCATCATGGAAGGCCAGCCTTTACGAATGGCCAGGTTACCCATTCGATAGGGAGGCAATTCATTCCCCTGATCATCTACAATTGCCGCATAGACTCCCGGGAAAGGTCTGCCCATAGAACCGGGCTTGATGGGCATGCAAGGATAGTTACAGATCAATTGACCGCCAGTTTCAGTCATCCACCAGGTATCATGGATGCGGATACCGAAGACCTTCATCCCCCAGCGAACTACTTCGGGGTTAAGAGGTTCTCCGACGGAAAGAATGTGACGCAGACTGGACAGGTCATATTTCTTGACCAGTTCATCACCCGCTGCCATCAACATCCGGAAAGCAGTAGGAGCACTGTACCAGACAGTTACCCCATATTTTTCGATAGTCGCATACCAGTCATCGGGACTGAACCGGCCACCCCGAATCACACTGGAAGCGCCATTGAGCCAGGGACCAAAAATCCCGTAGGAAGTACCGGTTACCCAGCCAGGGTCAGCGGTACACCAGTAGATATCCTCTTCCTGCAGGTCCAGTACCCACTTGGCTGTTTGATAATGCTGAATCATGGCATTATGGACATGCAATACCCCTTTGGGCTTGCCGGTAGAACCTGAGGTATAGTGGATCATCATCGGGTCTTCCCGGTCTACCCAGACAATATCGAATTCCCGGGAAGCCTCTTCCATCAGCTTTTCGAAACTATGGAAACGGGGATCGGTTAAGTCCTCATCTTTGGCACCAACCAGGATTACATGCTTTAATGCTGGCAAATTGGGCAAGTCCACCCGTTCCAGCAGTTTAGGAGTAGTGAAGAGGGCAACCGCATCGCAATCCTGCATCCGGTCCCGTACTGCATCCATCATAAAGGCTTCAAACAGCGGACCGCAAATGGCGCCGATCTTAAGAATGCCCAGTACAGCAAAATATAGTTCCGGACTGCGCGGCATAAAGATAAAGACCCGATCTCCTTTTTCAATGCCCAGCTTCTTCAGAACATTGGCAACCTTATTGGACATGAATTTCATGTCCTGGAAGGTGTATTTTTCATCCCGTACCCCATCACTGTAATAAAGAGCCACTTTATTTTTGCGCCAGGTCTCGCAGTGGCGGTCAACACACTCATAGGCCATGTTTACTTTGCCGGTAGTATACCAGGAAAATTCCTTTTCAACATCTTCCCAGCGAAAATTTTTATAGGCTTCTTCATAATTTTCCAGGTTGTGCTTCCCCGGACTGGGAGCCAGAATTTCATGTTTCTCCATCGATCCATCCCCCTGTTCTTTTTTATTTTGGTCCCTGCTTACCTCTCATCACTCACCGGAAAAGTTTGTACAACCCTCCTTCCCCTTCTCCCCTGCTGGTTCGATATTTCTTATAGGTATTGTAGCATCAATTTTAGAAAATCGAATGGGTTTGGCGGTGAATAACCAAAAATTGGCCTTTGCCCGCCAATTGTTCTTCTGACCGTTCAACTTCGCTTTTTGTCCCCACTGAGAAACCATTCAAACCAAAAAAGCAGCCATTCACCTGTGGAAATGACTGCTTTTTAAAAATCTTTGATTTTTCTTATTCATTGCAGTTCAACCATTCAGCTTAATGAATGGTTGCTCAACGGGTCATTTCCAGGGCCAGAACTTTACTGCTGCCGGAATCATCCATAGTGACCCCATACAGAATGTCTGCCGCTTCCATTGTCCCTTTGCGGTGGCTAACCGCCAGAAACTGTACCCGGTCACTAAAGTTTTTGACATATTCAGCAAAACGGGCAACATTGGCCTCATCCAGGGCTGCCTCGATTTCATCCAGGACCACAAAGGGACTAGGCCGTACTTCCAGGATAGCAAAGAGCAAGCTGATGGCAGTCAGAGCCTTCTCTCCCCCGGAAAGCAGAGAAAGCTGCTGGGTTTTTTTGCCCGGTGGTTGAGCGATTATATCCACCCCGGTAGTCAGTAAATTCTCAGGATCAGTCAACTGCAAACGGGCTTGACCTCCCCCGAATAATTCCGTAAATACCCGGCTAAAATGTTCAGCTACCTGAGCAAACGTTTCGGCAAAACGCTGAGCCATTATAGCTTCCATTTCGGCAATCACATCATACAGGGCAGCCTTGGCTTCTTTCAAGTCCTGGGCCTGGTTTTGCAGGAAAGTATAACGTTCTTGAATGCGCTGGTATTCCTCGATCGCACCGATATTGACTTGTCCCAGTTCTGCCATCAGGGCCTTCAATTCTTTGATTCGGCGCATTGCTTGCTTCAAATCAAGACCTTGATAGGCGATAACCTGTTCCTGGTTAAACACCATGCCAAAGTCATCCCAGAGGCGCTGGGTAATATTTTCCCATTCGGCCTCCTGGCGGGTACGTTTCAGTTCCAGCTGGTGGGCAGTCCGTTCCAGTTCTTGCAACCGCTCCTGGCTGGACTGCCACAGTCCCAGCAATTTTCTTTCCTCTATTTGCAGGGTTTGCCGCTTTTGACGCAGTTCCTGCAGTTTTTCTCTTACCCTTTCCGTCTCCTGCTGCAGTTTTGCCCATCGTTCCGCCAGCTCGTTCTTTCTTTGTTCTAATGCTTCGCCTTCCTGTTCCAGTACGGCTAGATCCCGCTGGATTTGCTCCAGCTGCTGAAGGCGCCGTCTCCGTTCCAGACGCTGACGTACATCTATAGTTTTAAGACCGGTTAATTGTTGCTCTACCTGGGCCAGTTCCACCTTCAGCTCAGTCTGATGCGCTATCAGATTCTGCAATGCTTTTTCCTGCTCTGCCAGCCGGTTGTTTTCGGCTTGGATAGCATTACCCGTCTCCTGTCGGACTGTTTCCAGTTCGGCTGCCTTTCTGGCTAGAGACTCCAGTTCACGCTCGACCTGAGTATATTCCCGCTGACAGCTCTCCAGATTCTGAAGCAGCTGCTCTCGCTGTTCTTCCAGCTCCTGGCATCTACTTCTCGCCTCCTGCCAGTCACGCTGGGCTTCAACCAGTTTGAGCCTTAGCTCTGCCGTCCTGGTTTCCAGTTCCTCCTTTTGCTTCTGATTTTCCCTGAGGCTGGAGCGGATTTTCTCAATCTGTTTTCTCAGTTCTTCCCGCTCTCCGTTGACCTGTTTAGCTGCCTGGTTTATTTCCTCCAGTTCCCGGGCCCGCCCCAGCAAATTGGCATTGCGACGCTGATAGGAACCACCAGTCAAAGAACCCCCGGGGTTTAACATATCCCCGGCTAGTGTCACAATCCGATAGCGAAAACCGGTGGCCCGGGCCAGCCCCAGAGCAGCATCCAGGTCCTGGCAGACAATAATACGGCCCAATAAATTATTGATCACCGGCCGGTATTTTTCCGCATAACTCACCAGGTCAGCCGCAACCCCAATTACCCCTGGCCGTTTGAGCAGGGTTGCCTTTTCCTCCTCTCGTAAAGGGGAAGCGGTAACAGTGTTTAAGGGCAGGAAAGTGGCTCTACCCAGGTTATGGCCCTTCAGATATTCAATGGCTTGCTTGGCTCCCTGATCCGTTTCTGTTACCAGATACTGCAAAGCACCGCCCAGTGCCACTTCAACAGCAATTTCGTATTCCTGGGGCACCTGTAACAGCTCAGCCACTACTCCGCAGATTTCCTGGCAGGCGGGTTCGCCTCTCTGGCGACGCAATAACAATTCTCTTACTGCCCGCTGGTAGCCTTCATAATCCTGTTGCATATCAGCTAAGACCCTAGCTTTAGAGGCGAGGAGTTGCCATTGTTGCTGTTTCTGGTTAAAAATCTCTTCCAGCTGGGCCAATTCTGCCTCCATCTCTTTCCTGCTCTGCGCAAGGCCAACCTGTCGACTTTCATGTTCTTGCCTTCCTTGTTCTAACTCTTGCTGCCATTTTTGACTCTGTTTTTCCCGGGCCTGCCAGGTCGTTATAGCTCTATCAATTTCCTGTATCTGATTCCGCAAGTGCTCAATCTTCTCTCTGAGACCAGCCAGGCGAATTGCCCCGGCAGTTTGCTGTTGCTCCAGTCTGGTCAGCTCATTTAAAGCTTGAGCCGAGCTGTCCTTCTGGCTAACCAGGGCTTGCCTGATGGTATCCAATTCTTTTTGCAAACTCTCTGCCCGCTCATTTACGGCGGCCAGCTCAGATTGCAATTGCTGACGTTTTCCTTCCAGCTGCTGCACCAGCAGGGCATCAGCCGCTGCCGTTTCACCACTGTCTGCCAGCTCTGTCTCGATTTCTTCCAGCTGACGTCGTAACAGGGTAGCTTGTTCCTGCCGTCCCTGCTTCTGAGTAGAAAGGACCTGGAGCTGCCCCTGGGTGTGTTCTCCTTCCGAAAGCAAGTTGGTATATTTATCCTGAATAGCCTGTAATTCCGCCTCCAGGGGTTCTAATTCCCGCTGAAACTTTTGCCGGGACGCTTCCACCCGGGCCAGGGCAGCAGCGGCTTCCTCCCGGGCTGTTTCCAATTCCTGAACCTGGCATTGCAACTCAGCCAGTTTCTCTCTCACCTGCTGGCCCTGCCTTACCAGACAACCGATTTCCAGCTCCTGTTCTTCCCGCTGGTAGGCCAGATATTTTTCCGCCACTTCAGCCTGTCGGGCCAGCGGTTCCAGCTGTCCTTCCAGTTCGCTGATAATATCTTCCACCCTGACCAGGTCAGCCTCAGTTTCCTGCAGCTTTTTTTCCGCTTCCAGTTTGCGCATGCGATAACGTACAATCCCGGCAGCTTCCTCGATGATTGACCTCCGGTCTTCCGGCCGGGCATTCAGTATTTCTTCCACCCGGCCTTGACCGATGATGGAATAGGCATCCCGTCCCAGCCCGGTATCCAGAAACAGCTCATGGATGTCTTTCAGGCGGCAGGGAGTCTTATTGATCAAAAACTCCGACTCGCCATTGCGATAGACCCGCCGGGTTACTGTAATTTCATTAAACTCCAGGGGAAAGCGGCCATTGCTGTTATCCAGAGTGAGGGAAACTTCCGCCATACCCACCGGTTTGCGCTTCACGGAACCGGAAAAAATCACATCTTCCAGGCGAGAGCCGCGCAGGTTTTTTACGCTTTGCTCTCCCAGCACCCAGCGGATGGCATCAGCTATATTGCTCTTACCACTGCCATTGGGACCAACAATCACTGTTAAACCACTGTTAAAAGCTAGTTCCACTCGATCAGCAAAGGACTTAAACCCCTGAATCTCCAAGCGCTTTAGCAACAAGGGCTTCATCACTCCAGTCTATCAACTTATCTCCCCACCGAATTGTTCCCCGCGGCAAAGAGCCATCTCCTAAAATTCGTGGTTTTATGTTAAATTTCCTGCTTAAGTAACAAAGATTAACACCATGCTGACCCCGCAGGTTAGAAAAATCACGAGGATTGACAAATAGGGGCTGGTTAGGATCTACTCCCTGCTGAAGCAAGCTTTCCAGCAACCAGAGGAAAATCCGGCTATCGACAATTTGTCCTAATGCCGGATGATAACAGCCAGCCAGCACGCTACTACCAGGCACCAAATCCTGACCAGGCTGTAACCCTATCCGGATCACCGGAATGCCCCGGGATTGAAAAATAATTTTCAACCTGGCCGCTGTATCCATCGCCAGGGCAAAATCCCAGGGCTGAAAGGTGCCGGCCTCCAGCTCCCGGGCCAGCGGCGTCCCGGCCAGCACTACCAGAGGATAAATTCTGACCAGGTCAGGAGCTACCGCTGCCAGTCGTCTGGCTCCTGCCACTGCAGTTTGGGGTGTCTCTCCCGGCAGCCCCGGCAAAAGCTGGATACCGATTTTTAAACCAGCAACATGCCCGGCGAGAATAGCTGTAATAACATCGGCTGCCCTGTAACTCCTGCCTGCCCGGGCCAGCACCTGGTCATCCAGAGACTGCACTCCCAGCTCCACCGTGGTGACCCCGTAGCTCTTCAGCCATAGCATTTGCTCAAGGTTAATGGCATCCGGCCGGGTGGAGAGGCGGATAGTGCTGATTTTGCCCCGCTGCCGCCAGGGCTGAAGGCTCTCCAACCAGGCCACCTGCACTTTTAAAGGCAGGGCAGTGAAACTGCCACCATATAGAGCCAGTTCCACCGGTTCCGGTCCAGCGGGTAAAAGGCCGGGCAAATCCTCTGGTAAAAGAGGTTTGACCCGGCCAGTTATAGTGTGCTGGTTACAAAAACTGCAAGCCTGTCCACAGCCCAGCTGCGGAATAAAAAGGGGCAAAATATGTTGTTTCGCCATTTATTTCTTCAATCCTTTCCAGGCACCCTGATCCCGCAGCTTAATCAGGGCTTCATGGGCTGCTTCCTGCTCTGCTTCCTTCTTGGTCTTACCCTGGCCCACGCCCCAAACTTGCCCGCCGATACTCACACCTGCGGTAAAAACTTTATTATGGTCCGGTCCTTCTTCCTTTAGCAGAGTATAATGCAGTTCCTGCTGGGTGTATTGCTGAATCCATTCCTGCAACTCGGACTTAAAGTCCCCGTGCTGTCCACCCTGGGCTGCATAATGATCTATTGTATCCTTCAGCTGCTGCAATACGAAGGCCCGGGCCCGTGTAAAGCCTTGATCAAGATAGATCGCACCGGTCAAAGCTTCAAAGGCGTCGGCCAGAGCGGCAGGCCTTTCCCTGCCTCCACTCTTTTCTTCTCCCTTACCCATTGCCAGGCACTGTCCCAGATTCAAGCGCCGGGCCACAGCGGCCAGAGAAGGCTCACAGACCGAAGCAGCCCGGATTTTGGTCAGTACCCCTTCCGGGTAATCAGGATAGGTATTATACAGGTAATCACTGACCACCAGTTCCAGCACCGCATCTCCCAGAAACTCCAGCCGCTGGTTGTGTTCCTGTCTCTGCTTGCGTTCATTGGCATAGGAAGTATGGGTTAAGGCAATGGTCAGCAATTCAGGTTTATTCCAGGTAAAGCCCAGTTGTTCTACCAGAGCCGCAAGAGCGCGTGGATCTCCCTGCATTGTTTCTACCCCCGGAACTTCTTTAGAATAATAGTCGCATTGTGCCCACCAAACCCGAGGGAATTGGAGAGAGCCGCTTCCACCGGCATTTGCCGTCCCTGATTGGGTACATAGTCCAGGTCACATTCCGGATCAGGCTTTTCCAGATTAATGGTGGGTGGTACAAAATCTTCGGCAATAGCCAGAGCGCAGATAGCTGCCTCGATTCCCCCGGCTGCACCCAGCAAATGGCCAGTCATGGATTTAGTGGAACTGACCGCCAACCGATAGGCATGTTCGGCAAAAACTTGCTTAATCGCTATGGTCTCGCATTTATCATTTAGAGGCGTGGAAGTGCCATGGGCATTGATATAATTGATCTCCTCCGGTCGTAAGCCCGCATCCTGCAGCGCCTGGGCCATAGCCGCTGCTGCTCCAGCCCCTTCCGGGTCTGGAGCGGTAATATGACTGGCATCACAGGTACAACCATACCCGACCACTTCAGCATAAATCCGGGCTCCACGGGCCAGAGCATGTTCTAGAGTCTCCAGTACCAGAATCCCAGCTCCTTCGCCCATGACAAAGCCATCGCGCTCTATATCAAAGGGACGACTGGCTTTGCTCGGCTCTTCATTGCGGGTGGACATGGCCTTCATAGCACAAAAACCGGCAAAAGCCAGCGGAGTAATGGGAGCTTCTGTACCCCCGGTAATCACCACATCAGCATCGCCCCGTTGCACAAGCTTGAAAGCATCGCCAACGGAGTTGGTAGAAGAGGCACAGGCAGTCACAGTAGTGATATTGGGCCCCTGAAAACCAAACTGGATAGCAATTTGACCGGCTGCCATATTGGCAATCATCATCGGCACGAAGAAAGGACTAACCCGATTGGGTCCCTTTTCCAGCAAGACCCGGGTCTGTTCTTCAAATGTTTCCATGCCGCCAATCCCGGAGCCCAGAATTACACCTACCCTTTTTTTATCCACCTGTTCTAAGTCCAGACCAGCATCCTGTATAGCCATAGCTGTGGCTGCAACAGCAAACTGGCTGAAGCGATCCATGCGCCGTGCCTCTTTTTTATCAATCCACTGCTGGGGATCAAAATTATCTACCTGTCCAGCAATGCGGGTAGGCAAAGCGGATGCGTCAAAACGGGTAACCGCCTTGATGCCGGAGACGCCATTTTTGATATTGGTCCAGAATTCTTCCTTACCGAGGCCATTGGGGGCAATTATCCCCAGTCCTGTTATAACTACCCTTTTTTTCATGTCTTCACCTCTTCCTTTATTTCCGCCACTTCAGCCAGCAGCCGGCGGAAAATCTCCTTTACCGGCAAAATTTCTTTGATTTTTTCCACCATTTCTCCGGAGAAAACCAGGGCTTTACTAAAATCTCCACCTCTGGTAGCCTCGGTCAGAGCCGCCATAATGCAAAAACGGCGAGAACATTTTTTCAAGCAATTAACGCATTTTTCGATGGGAGCTCCGCCTTCGGCAGCCAGTTTCTGCGTAAAAGTGCTTTTCAGACCACGTCCCGGCAGGCCCACAGGGCTGTCGACCAGAATAACATCCTCATGCTGGGATTTTAAATATAATTGCTTGAACTCATCGGAAGCATTGGATTCCACACTGGCCGCAAACCTGGTTCCCATTTGCACCCCATCTGCGCCCAGGCGGAAAGCCTCCACTATATCTTTTCCATCCACAATCCCCCCAGCGGCAATCACCGGAATGTGGACGGCTTTTTTCACCTCCGGTAAGATTTCCCGAATGGAACGCTCGGTTCCCAGATGTCCCCCTGCTTCTTTTCCTTCGACAATCACAGCAGCGGCACCCATTTTTTCTGCCATCACAGCCAGCCGAGCAGAGGAGACAATGGGTACAATCGGTATTCCACTGCTTTTACCCCAGGCAAACATATCCCGGGAAAAGCCTGCACCAGAAACTATCAGGTCAATTCCTTCCTCTATGGCTGCCTTGACCAGACTGGCAAATTCTCTGGCTGCAAATAACACATTAACACCGATAATGCCCCGGGTCAAGTCCCGGGCCTTACGTATTTCAGCTTTCAGCTCTTCTATGCTCATACCTGTCCCGGCTATCAGGCCAATTCCGCCTTCATTAGCTACTGCAGCAGCTAAAGGAGCGGTGGATATGCGCACCGCCATGCCGCCCTGGACAATGGGCACAGGGGCGATTAGATGTCCAATTTTCAGCTCCGGCAGTTTCACGGTTGTCTGCGCCTCCAATCTTTTTTAAAAAAGTCCCGCAGCAGGCTACGGGACTTTTCCGCCTTGCACCACTACTGGCGCTCATTGATGTAGTTTACAGCATCACCAACAGTGCGGATTTTTTCCGCATCTTCATCAGGAATTTCCAGTCCGAATTCCTCTTCAAAGGCCATGACCAGCTCTACGATGTCCAGAGAGTCAGCTCCCAGGTCATCGATAAAAGCTGCTTCCATGGTTACTTCCTCTTCTTCGACACCCAGCTGTTCCACGATAATTTTCTTTACTCTGTCAAATACGCTTGCCATCGCTTCCATTCACCTCCTTCCCCAACTACATGACCATGCCGCCATCTACATTTATAACCTGACCGGTGATGTAACTGGCCGCCGGTCCAGCCAGGAATAAGGCTACAGCGGCTACATCTTCCGGTTGACCCAGCCGTTCCAGGGGTATCTGAGCCAGCAGCTCTTCCCTGACCTTTTCCCCCAGCACCCCGGTCATATCCGTCTGGATAAACCCAGGAGCAATAGCATTACAGGTAATTCCCCTGCTGCCCACTTCCTTGGCCACCGATTTGGTAAAGCCGATAATCCCTGCCTTGGCAGCTGCGTAATTGGCCTGGCCTGCATTACCTGTCAGGCCGATCACTGAAGTAATATTGATGATACGGCCAGAACGCTGTTTCATCATCGGCTTTAGAACCGCCTTGGTGCAGAGGAAGACCCCGGTCAGGTTGATATCAATTACCCGCTGCCAGTCTTCTCGTTTCATCCGCAAAAGCAGACCATCTCTGGTTATCCCGGCATTATTGACCAGGATATCGATGCGTCCAAAATCTGAAAGCACCTGGTTCACCATGTTTTCTACCTGTTCAGGCTGGGAGACATCGGCCTGTACCGCCCGGGCCCGACGGCCCATGGCCTTGATTTCATCCACTACTGCTTGCGCAGCATCTGCACTGCCGGAATAATTCACCACCACATCAGCTCCGGCCTGGGCAAAAGCCAGAGCGATGGCGCGCCCAATGCCCCGGGAGGCACCGGTTACCAGGGCAACTTTGTTTTCCAGCACCATTTTATCCAACCTCCCGCAACTCTGCAAGGGTGCGCTGGAAAGATTCTGCATCTTCCACGGCGAACACCCTGACCCCTTTATTTATTTGCTTAATCAACCCGCTTAAAACTTTTCCAGCTCCTACCTCAATGAATGTATCCACTCCAGCTGCCACCATGGTCTGGATGCAATCTTCCCAGAGTACGGATTTTTGCACCTGTAACAAGAGGGATTGTTTCAGCATTTTGGGATCTGTCAAAATCCTCCCGGAAACGTTGACCACTACCGGCACCTGCGGTGGATAAAACTCCACCTCATCCAGAGCAGGAGCCAGGCCCCTGGCAGCCGGTAACATCAGGCTGGAGTGAAAAGGTCCGCTGACATTTAAAGTCACCACCCGTTTGGCTCCTCTGGCTTTGGCCAGCTCCATAGCCTTTTCTAGAGCCGCCTTTTCCCCGGCAATGACAATCTGCCCGGGGCAATTGAAGTTAGCAGGTTCAACTACTCCCAGGGTTTCAGCTTCCCGGCAGACAGCAACTACCTGTTCCCTCTCCAGGCCCAGGATCGCTGCCATTCCGGCGGTTCCCGGAGGTGCTGCTTCCTGCATCAGTTCCCCGCGCCGCCGCACCAGCCGTAGAGCATCAGCAAAGGACAGTACTTCTGCTGCTACTAGAGCTGAATATTCTCCCAGACTGTGTCCAGCTACCATTGCTGGTTGAATCCCTGCCTTGGCCAGTACCCTTAATGCTGCGACACTGACTGTGAGCAAAGCCGGCTGGGTGTTGGCTGTTCTTACCAGTTCCGTTTCCGGACCGTTAAAGCAGAGTTCGGAAAGCTTAAAGCCCAGGACTGCATCAGCTTCCTGAAAGACAGCTGCTGCTTCCGGATAAGTCTCAGCCAGGTTTTTGCCCATTCCTACATACTGGGAACCCTGGCCCGGGAAGACAAAAGCTAGTTTCATCCTCCCAACCCCCTCAGCCGGCTGTGGACAGCTTCAGCTTCCTGCACAATCTCCCGGATGATTTCAGCAGCAGGTTGAATTTTCTTGACCATCGCTGCTACTTGCCCGGCCATCAGGGAGCCATATTCCACATCTCCGTCAATCATGGCCGCCCGCATTTTGCCTACTCCCAGTTTTTCAATCTCTTCCGGCGGGGCGCAGCGCTTTTCCATTTCCTCAAACTGACGAGCCAGCTTATTCTTGATTACCCGGACCGGATGCCCGGTGCTACGCCCGGTAACTACTGTATCCCGGTCTTTAGCCTTAAGGATTTGTTCTTTAACTGCGGGATGGATGGTACATTCACTGGCACACATAAATCTGGTTCCCATTTGTACCCCGACAGCTCCTAAGGCCAGAGCCGCCAGAAATTGCCGTCCATCAGCAATACCGCCAGCAGCTATTACCGGTACCCTGACTGCATCTACCACCTGGGGTACCAGAGCCATGGTCGTCAATTCTCCCACATGTCCGCCGGACTCCGTACCTTCGGCGATGATGGCATCCACCCCCTGGCGTTCCAGGCGCTGGGCCAGGGCCACTGAGGCCACCACCGGAATTACTCTGATCCCGGCTTCTCTCAGAGCTGGCATGTAAACCCCGGGATTTCCCGCTCCGGTAGTCACCACTGCCACTTTTTCCCGGACAATAACCTCCATCACCTCTTTGACATGAGGGGACATGAGCATCACATTGACACCAAAAGGTTTACTGGTTCTTTCTTTAACCTGGCGAATCTGGTCCTGAACCCACTCCGCCGGAGCATGGCCGGAGCCGATAATTCCCAGTCCACCGGCTTCGGAAACAGCGGCTGCCAGTTCGGCAGTAGCCACCCAGGCCATACCTCCCTGGAAAATGGGATATTCAATTCCCAGTAAATCACATAAGGGAGTTTTGAACAACATTCTTTTCCCTCCTCTCCCGTTTTAACCCCAGCGCAGGGTGATCGCTCCCCAGGTCAGTCCAGCGCCAAAACCGACCAGAACCACATAGTCGCCTGAAGAAATTTTCCCTGCTGCTACCGCCTCTTGCAGTGCCAGGCCAATGGAAGCTGCTGATGTGTTACCATAACGATCAACATTAACATGAACTTTTTCCATAGGTAATTCCAGGCGTTTAGCAGCAGCTTCAATAATGCGGATATTGGCCTGATGGGGTATAAAATAATCTATATCGGCATAAGTTAGGCCTGCTTTGCGAATAGCCGCATCTGCTGCATCTCCCATAATGCGCACTGCAAATTTAAAAACTTCCCGGCCATTCATATAAATCTTGTTGAGTCGCTGAGCCAGTACCTCCGGAGTAATGGGCTGGCGGCTTCCGCCTGCCGGCATATACAGCAATTCAGCCCCGCCGCCATCAGCCCCCAGTTCGAAGGATAAGAACCCATAACCGGGCTGTGCAGGGGTCAGCACTGCCGCTCCGGCCCCATCACCAAACAACACACAGGTATTGCGGTCAGTCCAGTCTATGATCCGGGACAGTACTTCTGCACCAATCACCAGCACATTCCGGTAAAGACCGGTCTCAATAAACTGGGCTCCTACCGTTAAAGCGTAGATAAAGCCGGTACATCCCGCCGATAAGTCCATGGCTGCTGCACGGCTGGCCCCCAGGGCAGCTTGCACCAAACAAGCTGTAGCTGGAAAGGGATAGTCAGGGGTCACAGTGGCCACCAGAATAAGGTCCAGTTCATCCGGGGAAAGCCGGGCCTGGGCCAGGGCCTCCCGGGCTGCCTCGATGGCCAGATGGGAAGTGGCCATCTGCTCAGGGGCAATCCGCCGTTCCTTTATCCCGGTTCGGGTCTGAATCCATTCATCATTAGTATCCACCATTTTCTCCAGATCGAAATTGGTCAAGATCTGTTCCGGCACAGCAGCACCGATGCCGGCAATGGTAGCTCTCAGTTTATTTTCCCTCATCGTACTCATCTCCTAAACGGCTAATAATTTCTGTTACTTGTTGCTCAACACAACGCGCTGCTACTTTGATAGCATTTTTAATCGCCCGGGCATCAGAACTGCCGTGACTGATGATAGTTATTCCCTGTAATCCCAGTAATGGGGCACCACCATATTCCCGGTAATCCATTTTTTCCTTCAGGGCAGTAAAAGCTGGCTTCATCAGTAATCCACCCACCTGGGCCAGGATGGACTGCGCAGCTGCTTCTTTAATCATACCCAGCAAAGCTCTGGCTAATCCCTCTGCTAGTTTCAATACTACGTTACCGGTAAAACCATCACAGACAACGACATCAGCCACTCCCATGGGCAGGTCGCGCCCTTCCACATTGCCTATAAAATTTAGTCCTGACTGCTGTTTCAGTAACTGGTAGGCTTCCTGCACTACCGGAGTCCCTTTGCTCTCTTCCTCCCCGATATTCAACAAACCCACTCTAGGATTTGGGATAGCCAGGATTTTTTCTGCATATATACTGCCCATCCAGGCAAACTGCAACAGATTACTGGCATCTACTTCGGCATTAGCCCCTACATCCAGCACCAGACAGCGGCCCGTCAGGGTCGGCATGACTGTGGCAATAGCCGGCCGGTTAATCCCCTTAATACGACCATAGCCCAGCAAACTAGCAGCCATGGCGGCACCGGTATTACCGGCAGATACAAAGGCTGCCCCCTTTCCTTCTTTCACCAGTTTGACGCCAACAACCAGTGAGGAATTGCGTTTTTTCCGGACTGCCTGGCCGGGATGTTCATCCATCCCGATTACCTCCGGTGCATCCACAATTTCAATCATCAGTCCATCCCCACCGGCAGCCGTTACTTCCTCCCGCAGCTGTTCAGCCGGACCTACCAGAATTATACCCAGATTGAGCTCCCGGCACGCAGCCACTGCCCCTTTTACTATTTCCCGGGGAGCATGATCCCCGCCCATTGCATCAACTACGATTTTCATTGGCATCCTCCTCCAGGGCAAATACCACAAACAGGCCTTTTAAAACATCCTGGCCTTTAACCGAAGATGTTACCTGAATATAATAGCGGTTTTGCTTGATTTTTACTACTTCGGCCCGGGCGATAACCCGCTCGCCCAGCCGGACAGGGCGCAGGAAAGAAACCCGGACAGTCCCGGTTAGAGCCAGCGGCGCATCCACCAGCGCTACGGCCAGGGAGTTAGCCTGGGCGAAGAGCAGATGGCCCCGGGCAATCCCGGTACGGCTGAAAACCATGTTGCTCTCAATAGTCAGGAGGGATAGTCCCTTTTTACCCAGTTCCAGCTCGATTAGCTCCCCGACTAGATCCGTGTCTGCCAGCGCCTTGAGTTTGCTCCATTGTCCTTCTGCCAGTTGTTTCATGCGTTCCCTTACTTCCGGGATACCCAGTTCCAGCCGATCCAGGCGGATGGTCTGAACCGACACCCCAAAGAGCTGGGCCAGTTCCTCATCAGTGCTGAAGGGTGAATGCCGAATATGTTCTGCCAGTAACTGCTGACGTTCATCTTTTTTCAAAGGTCTTTCCATCAATAAGCACCTTCTCTTATTACCTGGTACTAATAGTAGTATATATAATCTTCTCAAAATATGCAAGTCATTATAAAAAACAAGAGACCGATCCACTCCGGATTGGTCTCTAAGTTTCATTTATAGATTGCGAGTAAACCTGTAAGCCGAGTTCTGTCGAGGATGGTCATCTATCTGGGACGACTGTTGCCAGCCGCCTCTAGCAACCTACCCGGGAGCAGGCCGGGCCAGCCTTCACGCTCCCCTATTCGGTCTTGCTCCGAGTGGGGTTTACCGAGCCGGTTAGTCACCTAACCGCTGGTGAGCTCTTACCTCACCTTTCCACCCTTACCTGGCTCATGGGCTCCGGCCTCGAGGACTCCGGCCTCTCGTAAGCCAGGCGGTTTGTTTCTGTGGCACTATCCTTGGAGTCGCCTCCACCGGACGTTATCCGGCACTCTGCCCTATGGAGCTCGGACTTTCCTCAGGAATCCGCCTTTCGGCCTTGATTCCCGCGACCATCCGGTTTACTCGCATAAGAATAATACCATGAACGATGTTCTTTAACAAGAAAAACTTTTAACCATTAATGGTAAAAACAGCATCCACCGATAAATTCCCGCAAAACACTATTGTTTGGGACCACATCTGTCGGTGCTGCCAGGAAATAACGTAACAGTTCCAGCAAACGTACTGCCTCACTGTATTCAGCCTGATCAGGAGTGATTTGCTGCAAAAGAGGTTCAGCCAGATTTTTCAGCACTGCCAGCTCATACACCAGACCGGAATTGAAAACGAAATCTGCTTCTTCCTGAAAAGGGAAAATATTGCGCTCTTCCCCCCGCCGTACCGCTGGCCACATGGCAATGGTGCTGGCAGCCGAATTACCCCGGAACTGGGCATCGCGGCAAATGCGGCGCAGCAAGCGGATATCCGAGGAATGGATTTGATTGGTTTTGTCAATATTGACATGGGTTAAAGCACTCACATAGATCTTAATTTTCTGAGAGAATGGCACCTGAGCCGTCAGCCGCTCATTCAAACCATGAATACCTTCGATGATTAGAACCTGACGGGGTTTTAGCTGCAGTTTGTTCCCGGTCCACTCTCTGCGGCCTGTAACAAAATTGAATCTGGGAATTTCCACTTCCTCACCAGCCAGCAGCTGGACCAGATGCTGATTAAAGAGGGGCAAATCCAGGGCATCTATGCTCTCGAAATCATAATTTCCATTTTCGTCCTTCGGTGTATCTTCTCTATTGACAAAATAATCATCCAGGGAGATGGCCAGGGGTTTGATGCCACTGGCCAGCAACTGAATACGCAGGCGCTGGGTAAAGGTGGTCTTGCCTGAAGAAGAGGGCCCGGCCACCAGTACCAGCTGGGCCTGTTCACAGCAGGCACTAATAGCCTCCGCAATTTCGCTGATTTTCTTTTCATGTCTGGCTTCTGCCACCAGAACGAGGTCGGCAAACTGCCCGGAACCAATGATTTTATTGATATCTTCCACATTATGTAAGTCCAGGTTGCGAATCCAGTCTTTGCTTTCATCATAAACCAGAGCCAGTTTTTTCTGTTCGTAAAAGGGCACCACCTGGAAGGGGTTTTGTTTATCAGGTAACTGTAAGACAAACCCCTCCAGATAGGGTCTGAGGCCAAAAACGGTTAAATAGCCGGTGCTGGGCACCAGAAAACCGGTAAAATAATCATAGATCTCTCCAAACCTGGCTAATTCCACCTCACCTCTAACACGATTCCGTAAAATCCGGGCTTTATCAGTGTGCCCCTGCTGTAATAAAATCTGATAAGCGTCTTTTTTACTGCCTTTCCAGGTGGTAAAAGGCAAGTCGGCAGCGACCAGTTCCCGCATTCTTTTTTCCAGAGCCAGCGCTGCATCTTCGAGGTCAAGGGGGCAGGCGGGCCGGAATTCACAATAGACCCCGGCACCCAGGGAATGTTCGATGCTGATCTGGCACTCGGGAAATAACTGTTTGGCAGCAATGGTTAACAAAAAATAAAGACTGCGGCGGTAAATGCGCAAACCTTCATCAGAAGTTAAATCTACGAATTCGATTTTATCCTGCTCCGGGTCAATTTCCGCTGTCAGGGGTTTTAGTAAATTATTGACTTTGGCTGCTACAATAGGGGAACGAGGGATAATATGCTGTTGTTTTAGATAATCAGCAACTGTGATAGTTGTTGCCAGCCCCTGTTTTAATTCCGCTTGTGCCATTGGTTTTCCTCCCCCGGTTTCTCTGGTTTCTCAAGCTTCAAAACTCGCCTGCCTGTCCATGGCCTGGTTGGCCAGAGCATCGGCCCGCTGGTTCTGTTCTCTCGGTATGTGCTGGTAAGTGACCTGGCGAAAATTTCGGGCCAGCTCCTTAACCCGGGCAAAGAGAGGTTTTAAACCCTCATTTTTAACCTTATAGATTCCTTTCAACTGACGAATCATCAGTTCACTATCAGCCTTCACCACCAGCTCAGTCACCCCCAGGGCCTGAGCTGCTGCCAGTCCCTTGATCAAAGCCGTATATTCAGCTACATTATTGGTTGCCAGCCCGAGAAAATGACAGCCTTCGGTCAGCACCTCTCCCTCCGGGTTTAGCAGTACCCAGCCGCAACCCGCTGGACCGGGATTGCCCCGGGAGCCACCATCGGTAAACAGAATTGCCTTCATGACCAAGCCTCCTATATTTCCTGCCAGGGTTCCTTTTCCCTGGTGGACTGAATGATTTCTACAATCGCCCCGGCGCCGGCGGCCTTCTGCTGTAATTCCCGTACCCAGTAGGGTAGATAGAAGGCTTCAGTGGCAAAATGCCCGGCATCGATAAAACTCAACCCCATCTGCAGCATGTCCTGAGCCTCATGGTACTTGACATCTCCAGTGAGTAAAACATCAGCTCCCTGCATTTTTGCCCGGGCTGCCAGGGAAGCCCCTGAGCCGCTGCAGAGGGCGACTTTTTTCACGGTTTGCTCTGGACTACCACCTAACCGCAGGCGGGCAACCGACACAATTTCCTTGATTCTGGCTGCCAGCTGAGCCAGGGTCAGGGGCTGGGATAAAAGTCCAATTCGCCCCAGTCCCAGAGCCGGGCCCTCATTGAGGAGAGGATAAAGATCATAGGCCACTTCCTCATAGGGATGAACCTTCAGCATGGCCTGCAAAACCCGTTTCAGTTTGCTTTTGGGACAAATGGTTTCCAGCCGGTATTCCTCTGCCCGTTCCAGTTGCCCTACCTGTCCCAGATAAGGATTTGTGCCAGTTAATGGTAAAAAAGTTCCGGTACCCTGGGTTTGAAAAGTGCAATGGGAATAGTTGCCGATATGACCAGCTCCGGCTTCTGCCATCGCCAGCCGCACTGCTTCCTCATGGCCAGCCGGTACAAACACCACAATTTTAATATACTCTTCCCTCCAGCCGGGTTCCAGCACCTGAATATCCTGCAAGTTCAGGGCCCGGGCCAAAGTGGCATTTATCCCCTTTTCAGCACTATCCAGGTTGGTATGGGCACTATAAACAGCAATGTTATTTTGAATCAAACGAGCCAGCAACCGGCCAGCCGCCGTATCAAAGCGAAGATTTTTCAAAGGTCTGAAAATCAAGGGATGATGGGTTACCAGTAACCCGGCTCCTTGCTCAATAGCCTCTTCTGCTACGGCCGGTGTGCAATCAAGGGCTACCAGCACTTTATCTGTTTCAGCCCCTGGATCCCCTAACATTAAGCCCACATTATCCCATTCCGCCGCCAATTTGCGGGGAGCCAGTTCTTCTATCCAGCTGATGATTTGCCCGATTTTAGCCATGCTTCCACCTCCCCCAATTGTTCGAGGAATTTTTCCATTTCCCTGCTTCTGGCCAGCACCTTTGGATTGTGAGTTTGTCCCAGGGCAGTCAGTACCTTGCGGGTCTCATTTTTCAGCTTCTCCAGATAAGGGAGTAAAAGGGGATGTTTGCGGGCCAAGAGCGCCGGCCCAAAGACTCTGGTAATCTGGGATGAAAAGGGCTGCGGCCAGTGTTTCTCCTGGTGACCATATTTAATAATTTGATAAAACTTGCCCTCTTCCTGCAACAACTCTTCATCCAGAACAAACCAGCCCCAGGCTGCCAGTTGTTCCCGTACCAGGGGTATATCCGTCATCGGCTGCAAAATCAGGTAACTACAGGCTTCCCGCACCATCGCACCGGCAGTCAAAATCTGAATCATCGTCTGGCCGCCCATGCCAGCGATAATAATCCCATCTGCTTCACCCGGACGGAGAATGGTTAAACCATCGCCCAAACGCACAGAGATACGGTCCTGTAAGCCAGCCTTAATCACTCTCTCCATTGCCAGTTGATATGGTCCCCGGTGTACATCACCGGCTATTGCCCGGGGGCAATGATCCGCTGCCACCAGCGCGATGGGTAAATAGGCATGATCGGTACCGATGTCGGCCGGAACCGACCCAGCCGGTACCATTCTGGCAATGGCCGTAAGCCGTCGGGAAAGCTCCATTTTGCTACCTCCGCCGTTGTTTTTTCTGCCATAAATACAAGAGCGCTATTACCAGCAGGGCTGTACCTAAAAGGAAATAATTGGCGGTATGAAGATAAGCTGTCAGCTTATCCCAGTTTTCTCCCAGCAGATAGCCCAGATAAGCTAAAAAATAGGACCAGGGCAAAACTCCTAGCAGAGAATAAAGAGTAAAGCGCAGAAAATCCATCCTGGCTATCCCTGCCGGCAATGAAATAAAAGTCCGAATACCAGGCAATAAACGGGTAACAAACACCGTTATTTCTCCTTTTTCCTCAAACCAGCGATCAGCCAGTTGCAAATGATGGCGGGAAATCAGCAGATATTTGCCGTATTTCTCGATAAACGCACGGCCCCCAAAACGTCCTGCCAGATAGGCCAGCCAGGAGCCAACCACATTGGCCAGTGCCCCCAGTAGCCCTACCCACCAGAAGTTGAGTTGTCCCCGGGCCGCCAGTAAGCCCCCAAAGGGCATGATAATCTCACTGGGTATGGGTATACAGGCACTCTCCAGCACCATTCCAATGAATACTGCCAGATAGCCATAACGGGCCACTTCCTCCATAACCCAGTTAGTAAACGTTTGCCACACTTCCTCTCACACCCTTTCTCATACCAAGTATATCACACTCTCCGGCGAGAGGCCAATCACAGCAGCAACTGGCGTAACTCCGTCACCGAAGCAGCCAGAAAGTCAGGCCTAGCCGCTGTCAGCTCTGCCACACTACCATAACCGTATGTAACTGCAATGACTTTAATACCATTTTCCCGGGCCCCAATCACATCATGCTCCCGATCCCCCACCATCAACACCTGGTCCCGTTCAACTGCAAACAGTCCCAGCGCGTCACGAATCACTTCACCCTTATTGACCCGGCTGCCATCCAGATGACTGCCTACAATCGCAGCAAAATACTGGTCTAGCTGAAAATGAGCCAGTATTTTTTCTGCAAAAAGGGTAGGCTTGGAAGTGGCTACTGCCAGGCGACGGCCACTCCTGGTTAACCCGGCCAGTAATTCCGGCACACCGGCATAAACCCGGTTTTCATACATACCCCGTTCCCGGAAATATTCCCTGTAAAACGTCACCGCCTGGTCTGCTTCCGCTTCACTTAAGCCGTAGAATTTCTGAAAAGATTGTCGCAAAGGCGGCCCTACAAAGGCTACCAGCCGCTCCGGCTCTTTTTCTTCTATCCCCAGTTTGCCTAAAGCGTATTGAACTGAGTTAATTATCCCTGGGTGGGATTCCGTCAAAGTCCCATCCAGGTCGAACAAAATTAACTTCACCTCGATCTCCTCCCTGATAATAGCAAAAGAGCCAGGCCTTAGCCTGGCTTGTAATCTATGCTGGTGGGCGATACAGGACTCGAACCTGTGACCTCTTGCATGTGAGGCAAGCGCTCTAACCAACTGAGCTAATCGCCCTCTCCTGACTGGATAGTGGTGGGCCCAGCTGGACTCGAACCAGCGACCGACCGGTTATGAGCCGGTTGCTCTACCAACTGAGCTATAGGCCCAGCAATGGCTCCCCGAGCAGGACTCGAACCTGCAACCTACCGGTTAACAGCCGGGCGCTCTACCATTGAGCTATCGGGGAATGCCGCGACATTAGATATTATAAGGCAAATGCCGTTTCTGGTCAAGGCCTTTTTTGCCGAGATTTTATTCCAAAAAGTCTTTCAACTTTTTACTGCGGCTGGGATGGCGCAGTTTGCGCAAAGCCTTGGCCTCAATCTGGCGAATCCGTTCCCTGGTCACCCCGAATTCCTGACCCACTTCCTCTAAAGTCCTGGCCCGACCGTCTTCCAGGCCAAAACGCAAGCGCAGGACCTTTTCTTCCCGGGGGGTAAGAGTGCTCAGTACTTCCTCCAGCTGTTCCTTCAGCAGATGATAACTGGCTGCTTCCGCCGGTGCCGGAGCATCTTCATCTTCGATGAAATCTCCCAGATGGCTGTCTTCTTCTTCCCCGATGGGGGTTTCCAGGGACACCGGTTCCTGGGCGATTTTCATAATTTCCCGCACTTTTTCTACCGGTACATCCATAGCCTCGGCAATCTCTTCAGGTGAAGGCTCTCGCCCCAGTTCCTGCAAGAGCTGGCGGGAAACGCGAATCAGCTTGTTGATAGTTTCCACCATATGCACCGGAATCCGGATGGTACGAGCCTGATCTGCAATGGCCCGGGTGATAGCCTGACGAATCCACCAGGTGGCATAGGTACTGAATTTGTAGCCTTTGCGGTAGTCAAATTTTTCTACCGCCTTGATCAAACCCAGATTCCCCTCCTGGATCAGATCCAGGAACAGCATGCCTCGCCCCACATAGCGTTTGGCAATACTGACCACCAGGCGCAAGTTGGCTTCCGCCAGCCGGCGTTTAGCCTCTTCATCTCCCTGTTCCATGCGTTTAGCCAGCTCAATTTCCTCTTCCGGGGTCAACAAGGGCACCCGCCCGATTTCCTTCAAGTACATGCGAACCGGATCATCAATCCCGATACCTTCCGGTATATCCAGGTTCAGTTCATCTTCCAGGTTTTCGGTGAGAGGAAATTCATCATCTACAGGGGGCAAATCATCAGCCGGCAGCATGTCCACTTCCCCGGTTTCCGGCACCACTTCAATGCCCATCCCTGCCAGTGTTTCATAGACTTCATCGATCTGTTCCGGGGTTAATTCCACACCCTGGAGGGTGTCCATGATTTCGCCATAGGTCAAGAGGCCCCGTTTTTTGCCTTTGTCGATCAGTTTCTTGAGTTCTTCCTTGAGGGCGTTCATGTCTTTGCTATTTTGTTGTTCTTCGTTTTTTGCCATCAAGCTCCCCCCCTTTCCAGGGTGCTAGAATTATTCTGCAACCGGGTCAAACGGCTGGCCAGCTCCTTTACAGTCTGAAAATCCCGCCGTTCTTCCGCAGCCTTAATCTGTTTCAAAATCTCTTCCCGCTCTCTTTGTAGCCTTCCCTTCACCAGGGTTTGTATGCAATCCTGCAAGGTGGCTTCAGCCTGTTCCAGGGGCACTGGCAGAGTCAACAGTCGAGCAGTTACCGGGCCCAGTTCCACATCACTTTGCGGCAGGGCTCCTGTCTCCTGCCAGACCTGCATTGCCCTGGTCAGCTGTTCATCCCGCCAGGGTTTCTCCCCCAGACTGGCTTGCACTCGCGGCCACCAGTGGGGATATTCCACCACCAGGCGGGCCAGCCACCATTCCGCTTTGGTTAACCCATCCAGAATCGGATGGTTTGGCGAATTCTGGCTTACATTATCAATAGTATGCCTATTTTTTACAATTTTATCCCTCTGGCGCAAGAAAAGTCGCAATTCGCTTTCAATGGTCTCCCAGGACAGGTTGAGTTCCTGGCCCAGGCGTCGGATATATTCTTCCCGGCGCAAATGGTCACGAGTTGCGGCCAGACTGGGTATAATCAGCTGCAAGGTCTGCCTTTTGCCCGTAAGTGTGCTAAGGTCATAGCTCTCAGCACAGAGTTTGAGCTTAAAGTCCAGCAAATCCAGAGTTGTAGCCAGTAATTCCCTGAATTCTTCCACTGTATGTTTTTGCAAATATTCATCCGGGTCTTTCCCATCCGGCAAAACCAGTACCCGCACTTCCAGCCCCAGGCCCAGCAACAGGTCCAGGGAACGCAGAGCTGCCTTCTGTCCGGCCGGGTCAGCATCAAAGGCGATCACCACCCGGTCGGTATAGCGGCGCAACAGCTTGCCATGGGCTTCTGTCAAAGCTGTCCCCAGGGGAGCAACCACATTGGTAATACCTCGCTGATGGAGAGAAAGCACATCCAGATAACCTTCCACCACAATAGCCAGATTCTGGTCCCGGATTGCTTGCTGGGCTTGAAAGAGCCCATAGAGATTACTGCTCTTATCAAAAACAGGAGTTTCCGGAGTATTGAGGTATTTCGGCTGCCCCTCACCCAGGATGCGGCCACCAAAGGCAATAATTCTACCCCGGGTGTCGAAAATGGGAAATATAAGGCGGTGGCGAAAAAGGTCCAGATACTGGCCGGTATAACTGCCAGTGCGGCTCAACCCCCATTTCACCAGCACCCTGGGATCATAACCTCTTTTGCGGAAGGCTCTGGTCAGGTGGTCCCACTCCGGGCCGGCATAGCCCAGGGCAAATTTCTGTACAGTTTCCTGGTTTAAACCGCGCCGGACAATGTACTGTCTGGCCTCCTGACCTTCCGGCCTTTCCAGGCGCCAGCTAAAATATCTTGCTGCCAGCTGGTTGAGCTCATACCCTTCTGTCTTCTGACCCAGTTCCCTGGTCTCTCCCTCCATCACGGGCAGAGGCAATCCCGCCCGTTCTGCCAGCCGTTCCACCGCTTCCGGGAAAGTCAGGCGCTGGCTATCCATCAAAAAACGGATTACATCTCCTCCAGCCTGACAGCCAAAACAATAAAACATCTGCTTTTCCGGTGAAACGAAGAAAGAAGGAGTCTTTTCCTGATGAAAAGGGCAAAGTCCCACATATTCCCGCCCCTGGCGTTTCAGCAGGACATGTTCACTGATGACCTCTACTATATCATTGGCTGAGCGCACTTGCTCTATGAATTGGGGTGAAAGGAATCCTCCCACCAGCCTCACCTGCTTTAAAATTAGGATAAAAATAGAGTTCGCCATTAATAACAGATTTCCTGCTGCTTGTCAAGAGGCAATTTTAAGAGGTCAGACAATTTACTGTATATTCGCCTTAACAAGACAAATTCCTGCTTTATTCGAAAAAATTTATTGAAAAAGGGGAAACCCCCTGGGAACAAACAAGTCGGTATATTTTTTGATGGCATAACGATCGGTCATACCGGCCACATAATCTACCACAGCCCGGGCCCGGTTCTCCTCCTCACTGCGACCCTGACTTTCCCCTTCCTGCCGGGCGATGGTCAAAAATTCAGCCGGAACCTGTTCCGGATGCTCGACATAATAACTGTAAAGCTCCTGCACTATGTTTTTGGCCTTCTCCTCTTCGGCTTTAGCCTGAGAACCCACATAAACCCGTTCAAAAAGAAAAGACCGCAAAGCCATGGTCGCTTCCCAGATTTCCGGACTCATCCTGATGCGCGGCTGCTGCCGGCTGGCTTCAATCATGTCCCTGACCATGATGTTTATCCGCTCGGAGTGTTTTCGACCCAGCACTGTCAGCAAATCCCGGGGCAAATCATCCAGTTCCAGAACCCCGCCCCGGATGGCATCATCAATATCATGGTTGATATAGGCAATTCTGTCTGCAATTTTAACAATTTGCCCCTCGAGGGTAGCAGGATCCTGGTCACCGGTATGGTGGAGAATACCATCCCGCACTTCCCAGGTCAAATTCAGACCCGCTCCTCCGCCTTCTATTTTGTCCACGATCCGCAAACTTTGTTCATTATGGGCAAACCCGGGCAGGTAGACTTCCTGCAAAGCCTCTTCCCCGGCATGACCAAAAGCAGTATGGCCCAGGTCATGGCCCAGGGCAATAGCTTCCGTCAGATCTTCGTTCAAGCGCAGGGCCCGGGCAATAGTGCGGGCGATTTGCGCTACTTCCAGGGTATGGGTCAACCGGGTACGGTAATGATCTCCTTCAGGAGCAATAAACACCTGGGTTTTATGTTTTAAACGGCGAAAAGCCTTGGAATGCAAGATCCTGTCCCGGTCCCGCTGAAAGGCGGTGCGGACATCACACTCTTTTTCCTCCCGCTGCCGGCCACGGCTAAGACTGCTGCGAGCAGCAAACGGGGAAAGGTGTTCTTCCTCCCATAGTTCTGTTTCTCTTCTGATCATATTCTCACCTCAAAAAGTTAGCGACGACGAATAGCTGCCGTGGCCAGAGCAACCTGGGCCACCCGTTTCCCCAGCATTTCCGCCCGGCGGACCGCATCCTGATCCTGCTCAGCGGGTTTTTGCGCCCCTACCCCCTGGTGACCGCAATCGAGTTCGGCAAAACCGTCACCGACAATGATCATCCCATGAACTAGCATCATATCATGCATGGCAGCTACTGCCGTCTCCTGGCCCCCAAACCGGGATGCTCCACAGGCTATAGCCGCTCCTACCACATTCAGTAAATGTTTGTCCCGCCGCAGATATCGGGTTTTATCCCAGAATGCTTTCAATTGTCCACTGACAGTGCCAAAATAGACAGGACTGGCCATGATAATCCCATCGGCCTTTTTCAGCAGTTCATAGGTCTCGCCCAGTTTATTGTTATGGGCACAGACCCCGGCACAGGGATTGGTACAGACCGTACAAAAGGGTACCTTTACATCTGCCAGAATTTCTGCGGCCTGGATAATTTCCGTCTGCGCTCCTAAGGTTGCTGCCCCCTTTAAGGCCTGTTCCAGCAAAAAACCGCTATTGCCATCCTGGCGGGGACTGCCATTGATACCTATTATCAGCATCTATTTCTTCACCTCTTACTCTTAATTTCCTAATAATATATTCGCTCAGCCCTTTTTTTCTTCCTGCCCCGACAAAGAAAATTCACAAAGGTTTCGATAAATTGGCCCCTGAGCGGTTAAGGTACTGGCAATCAGGGCAAATCCGGTTACCGGCCAGGGTGCCAGTAGGATATTTTGCTGCGGCGGCCAGTAAACCCTGGCTCCTTCTTTTACCCGGGCCAGGGTAATATGGGGTCGCCAGCCCCTGGCTTCCGGTGCCATTCCCCAGCGGCTCAAGGCTTCATCCACCTCTGTCTTTAACTGAAATAGCCGCTGACTATCCCTCTCCGTCCTGCCTCTTACCCCCCACCAGAGCACCCGGGGAGCCGACCGATCGGGGAAAGCCCCTGGCCCGGAAGACTGCAGAGTAAAAGGCGATAGTGAAATCGAAGCCAGATGTTTTTGCAGGCTGGGAAGGCTTTTTTCATCTACTTCTCCCAGAAAGCGCAGGGTCAGATGCAAGTTCTCCTTTTCTACCCATTTGACCCCGGGACAGGGCACCTCCAGGCCTGCTAAGCGCTCCCGCCACTGCCCAGGCAACCATAAACCAAGAAACAGACGCACGTCAATTCCTCCTTCGCATAGGAAAAAGGCTGTTAAAAACCAGCGGTAGCGGTCTTTAACAGCCCTCATCCCCATCAGACCCAGTCCTTATTCCGGAAGTACCAGAGCATGATCACGGTTAACCCCAGCATCCCCAGCAATATAATATACAGGGTATAGGGGCTGTGGGCCCCCGGCAAGGGTACATTCATCCCGAACAAACCGGTGATAAAAGTCAACGGCATCATAATGGTAGAGATAATGGTGAGATAGCGCATTACCTCGTTGGTGCGGTTGGAAACAATGGAATAATAGGTGTCCATAGCGCCATTGACCAGATCCCGGTAGGTATCGGTAGTGTCAATAATGCGTTCAATATTGTCCACCAGGTCCATATAATAAGGTTTATTCTCTTCCTGAATTTGAAAGGAATAACGCCCATTGACATTGGCAAAAATCCGCCGCTGAGGCATGATTACTTTTCGCAATAACAGGATGGTCCGCTTTAAGGCCAGGAACTCATCGGTTACTTCCTGAATGGGATTGACATATAGCTCATCTTCCAGTTCGTCAATCCGGACGCCAATCCGCTCCAGAATGGGGAAATATTCATCGATAATACCGTCCACCAGGTTATATAGCAAATAATCTGGCCCCCGCTGCATCAAGCGGCTGGTGTACCAGCACTGTTTCACTACCCGGGCCACACTGGACAGGGCATCCTTGTGAATGGTTACCAGGTAATTACTGCCCAGGAAAACATCCAGTTCCACAGTGGTAATCTCTTCATCGCTTTCCTCATCATAACGCAGGGAGTGGAAAACGAAGAAATAGTAATCATCATAGCGGTCAACCTTGGCCCGGGGACTTTCCTGCAAAACATCCTCTAAAGCCATTGGGTGAAACTGGAAGGCATTGGCCAGTAATTCCAGGTCCTTGGCGGTACAATCATAAATATCAATCCAGAGTAAATTGCGGGGGTCCTTGAGGTACTCATCCTTGCGGGATAGGTCGGCATCAAAGTAGATTTTGTTGGTGGCATGATCATAGAAATAAATGCAGAGCATGGCTACCCCCCTTTTCAGGCAGGGCCAACCACCTTTCCGGAGCGGGAAAAGGCAGTTGCCCACCGTTTATTCATTTGTTGCCAGTAACCCTCTCGACTGGGGCCTCCGTCCATTTTCCCCTCACCTCCGGTCTCTGCGGATTTCCTAACATTTAAACTATACTCCTGTATTATATGATTGTCAACAAAAAAGAGCTCTGCCACAAGGCAGAGCTCTAGATTTTTTTGTTTATTATTTATCCCGCGTTACATCCCCTAGAGCTGCCTGGGCCGCAGCCAACCTGGCGATAGGAACCCGGTAAGGTGAACAGGAGACATAATCCAGACCGGCTTCCTGGCAGAAGAAGATGGATTTGGGCTCACCGCCGTGCTCACCGCAGATACCCACCTTCAGTGCAGGGTTAGCCTGCCGTCCCAGCTGGGTAGCCATTTTCATCAATTTGCCAACTCCCCTGGTGTCCAGAACTATGAAGGGATTTTCAGCAAAGATCTTTTGATCCAGGTAGTCCTGCATGAACTTGCCTTCAGCATCATCACGGCTAAAGCCCAGGGTAGTCTGGGTCAGGTCATTGGTACCGAAGGAGAAGTAATCGGCATGGGGAGCGATTTCATCAGCGGTGACACAGGCCCGCGGCAGCTCGATCATGGTACCGACACTGATCGGCACCTCTACGCCATACTCAGCCATCACCTCTTTGGCAACCTGAACGCTCAGCTCCCGCAGTTTGCGCAATTCTTCCGCCTCAATTACCAGCGGAATCATCACTTCCGGTCGAGCGTCAACCCCCTCTTTGATCAGCTGGGCGGTTGCCTGATAGATAGCCCGTACTTGCATAGCATAGATTTCCGGCCAGGTGATGGCCAGGCGGCAACCGCGATGACCCAGCATGGGGTTAAACTCATGCAAGGCCCGGACTTTCTTGAGCAACTGTTCTTTAGCCTTAATCACCGCCGGGTCTCCACCGGTCAATTTCAGCGTAGTTATTTCCACTACCAGTTCTTCCTGATTGGGGAGGAACTCATGCAAAGGCGGATCCAGCAGACGGATATAGACTGGATAGCCAGCCATAGCTTTCAGGATGCCATAGAAGTCTTCCCTCTGCATAGGCAGCAGTTTGGCCAGGGCAGCTTCCCGCTCTTCTTTGTTCTCGGCCAGAATCATTTCCTGCACGATTGGCAACCGATCCTGGGCCATAAACATATGCTCAGTGCGGCAAAGGCCAATCCCTTCTGCCCCAAACTGGCGGGCCTTGGCAGCATCTTCCGGAGTATCCGCATTGGCTCGCACTTTCATGGTCCGGATTTCATCAGCCCAGCTCAGCAGCAGCTCAAATTCCGCGGAAATTTCCGGATCGATCATGGGTACCTGACCAGCGATAACCTGACCGGTAGCACCATCAATGGAAATGATATCTCCCTTGCGGAATACCCGTTCTCCAACCTGGAATTGCTCATTTTCATAATCGATCTTAATGGCCTCACAGCCACAAACACAGGGTTTGCCCATGCCGCGGGCCACCACAGCCGCATGACTGGTCATACCACCGCGGGAAGTCAAAATCCCTTGAGCCTGGATTATACCATGGATGTCATCAGGAGTGGTTTCCATTCTGACCAGGATAACCTTTTCCCCATTCAGTCCCAGCTTCTCAGCTTCATCAGCATCAAATACCACCTGGCCGGATGCAGCGCCCGGAGATGCCGGCAAGCCTTTGGCCACAACATCCAGTTTGGCATTGGGGTCAATACGGCGATGCAGCAACTGGTTCAGGGATGCGGGTTCAATCCGCTGGATAGCAGTTTTCCTGTCAATCAGCCCTTCATTGACCATATCAACAGCAATTTTCAGAGCTGCTGCTGCAGTCCGCTTACCAGTCCGGGTTTGCAGAATATAGAGTTTGCCCCGTTCAATGGTGAACTCGATATCCTGCATATCTTTATAATGGTTTTCCAGGATTTTGCATACTGCCACAAATTGCTGATAAACTTCCGGCATTTCTGCCTGCAAGGTAGAAATGGGTTGAGGTGTTCTGATTCCGGCTACCACATCCTCACCCTGGGCATTAATCAGATACTCACCATAGAGAACAGGTTCCCCGGTGCTGGGGTTACGGGTAAAAGCAACCCCGGTACCGCAGTCATTGCCCATATTACCAAAGACCATGGTCTGAACATTCACTGCTGTACCCAGATGGTCAGGAATGCCATTGATCTTGCGGTAAACAATGGCCCGCTGGTTATTCCAGGAGCGGAATACTGCCTTAACAGCCAGCAGCAACTGTTCCATTGGATCCTGGGGGAAATCCACCCCGGCTTCCCGCCGGGTAATGGCCTTGTACTCCTTTACCACTTCCCGCAAGGTAGCGGCATCCAGTTCGTGGTCATAGTGGACGCCCAGCCGCTCTTTGTGTCTTTCCAGAACGGTTTCAAACTGGTAATGAGGTACTTCCAGCACCACATCACTGAACATTTGAATGAACCGGCGATAGCAGTCCAGGGCAAACCGTTCGTTACTGGTGGCCCGGGCCAGCCCTTCCACCGTCTGGTCATTCAGACCCAGGTTAAGGATAGTATCCATCATCCCGGGCATGGAAAACTTGGCACCGGAGCGCACGGATACCAGCAAGGGGTTGTTTTCATCCCCAAACTTCTTACCGATTTGCTTTTCCACCTGGGCCAGAGCTTCCTTGATCTGGTCAACCAGGCCGGCGGGGAACTGCTGACCATTGGCATAGTACTCATTACAGGCCTCAGTGGTAATGGTCAAACCAGGAGGTACCGGTAGACCAATATTGGTCATTTCCGCCAGGTTGGCTCCTTTCCCTCCCAACAAGTCCCGCATGTCCGCTTTTCCTTCCTGGAAAAGGTATACCCACTTCTTAGACATACTTGTTTCTCTCCCCCTTGTAGAAAATTTCCAAAACGCGGCTGGCTGTTTCCTCCACCGCCTTATTGGTCACATCAATAATCGGACAGCCGATTTTTTTCATAATACTCTCAGCATAGTCCAGTTCCAGTAAAATCCGCTCCATGGAAGCATATTCGGCACTGGATGTCAGGCCCAGGGTTTTAAGGCGCTCCTGCCGGATGATATTGAGCTGTTCCGGCTTGATGGTCAAACCGATCACCTTGCGCGGTGGCAATTTGAACAGCTCTTCCGGGGGAGGCACTTCCGGTACCAGTGGCACATTGGCCGCCTTGATGCGCTTATGAGCCAGATACATACAGAGCGGAGTTTTGGAAGTACGACTAACCCCGATTATAACAATATCGGCGTGAGTAATACCCCTGGGATCCTTGCCATCATCATACTTGACAGCGAATTCGATAGCCTCCACCTTGCGGAAGTATTCTTCATCTATGCGGTGAACCAGACCGGGTTTGAGCTTGGGCTCTGTTGCCATCACCAGACTGAGGGCATCCATCATCGGCCCCATAATATCCACCTGGGGCAGATCTCTGGCTTCCTCCTGTAAAATCCGGCGTAATTCCGGCAATACCAGGGTATAGGCCAAAGCCGCTCCATCAGCCCGGGCCTGATCGATGACCTCCCGCAAATATTCAGCATCATGCACATAGGGAACCCGCTTGATGATCAGACTTTCCCCTTCTGAGTTAAACTGGCTCAGGGCTGCCTTCACTACAAACTCAGCGGTTTCCCCGATGGAGTCTGAAAGTACATAAACTACCGGCTTAGAGTTTTCCCGGGATATGGAAATCCCCTCCTCCTTGCACCAGCTCTACAAATAGCCTGGTGATATTGGTTTTGGTTAGTCTACCTACTACTTGCCAGCTTTCAGTCCCATCTTCTTCATTCATGGGTTTGACTACTGGCAATGCATCCACCTCATGAGCGATCAGCTTCTGGGCAGCCTTGAAAACACTTTCCTCCGGTGTAGTGGTAATGATATTGGGCATCCTGGTCATAACAATCCCAATCGGCAGTTTATGCAAATCACTGCCACCGATAGCTACCTTGAGCAAATCCTTGCGGGAAACAACTCCTTCCAGCCGTCCCTCACTGGTAACCACAAACAGGGTGCCCACGTCTTCCGTAAACATGGTGACTACCGCATCATAAGCCGTGGCGGTATCCACCACTACCTTGGGCAGGGAATGAACATCCCCTACCTTGATGGACATCAGCTTTTCAGTAAAAGGATTTGGCACTGAACGTCCGGAATAGAAATAGCCTACCCGGGGTCTGGCTTCCAAAAGACCCGCCATAGTCAATATGGCCAGATCAGGCCTTAAGGTGGCCCTGGTCAAATTCAGCCGTTCGGCTATCTGCTCCCCTGTAATTGGCCCTTCTTCCTTAACAATCCGGATGATCTCAGCCTGGCGTTTGGTCAGTTCTATAGTCCTCACCGCCTTCGCTAATAAGGAAATGTGTCATACTATTTCCTGTTGCTCTGATAAATATTATATACTATATTTCTTTTTGTTTTCCTGCTATTTGTTAAAAAAAATTATTGAGCTCCGGCAAATGCCTCCTGTATCACCTGTTCTATCCGGTGACTTACTTCTGCTTCACTCCATCCAGTTTCTATTTTGCCCAGCCAGAGGAGATATTCAATATTTCCTTCCGGACCCTTAATAGGCGAATAGTCCAGCCCCAGGATACTAAACCCCTGCTCCCGGGCCATGGCCGTTACCTTCTCCAGCACTTCCTTATGTACACCGGGGTCCCGTACTACCCCTTTTTTACCCACTTTCTCCCGGCCTGCCTCAAACTGGGGCTTGACCAGGGCGATTACCTGGGCATCAGCGCTGCTGAGCTCCCAGGCCCTGGGCAATACCAGCCCCAGGGAGATAAAACTGGTATCAATCACAACCCTTTCCGGCACCAGGGGTAGTTCCTCTTTGGTCAAGTAGCGGATATTGGTGCGCTCCAGATTCAGCACCCGCGGGTTCTGACGCAGTTTCCAGGCCAGCTGCCCATAGCCGACATCGACGGCAATCACCTGGCGAGCTCCATAGTGCAGGCAGACATCGGTAAATCCACCGGTACTGGCCCCGATATCCAGCACCACCCGGTCTTTTACAGAAAAGGCAAAGACCCGCAGGGCCTTTTCCAGTTTCAGTCCCCCCCGGCTGACCCAGGGAAAGTCCTCCCCTTTAATTTTGATTTCCACTTCCTCAGCCACCATTTCCCCGGCTTTATCCACTTTTCTGCCTTGCACAAAAACGAGACCGGCCATAATGGCCGCCTTAGCCCTTTCCCTGCTGGAAAAAAAGCCCTTCTCAACCAGAAGGGCATCCAATCGCTTTTTGCTCATTATTCTGTTCACCTCTATTTCCCTGCAACCAGAATGGTTTTTTGCTGGCGCTTTGCCAGCATTTCCAGACAACTGGCCTTGATGCCGTCCTGATTCAGGCAATAGATAGCTTTCAGCTCTTCCACCCGGCCGTGTTCAATGAATTGGTCGGGCAAACCCAGCATGGTCACTTCCTGTCGTTGATAACCATTTTGATGGAGGAACTCCAGAATGGCTGAACCAAAACCGCCGGCCAGGACATGGTTTTCCACCGTTAACCAGGGCGTATTGGTAGCTACCAATCGATGCAGCAGATCCTCATCCAGGGGTTTTACAAACCGCATATTAACAACCCCGATATCCAGCCCCTCTCCTGCCAGCTCTTCTGCCGCTGCCAGCGCATCATAAACCAGAGAGCCCAGAGCCAGAATCCAGCCCTGACTGCCTTCCCGCAGCACTTCCGCCTTACCCAGGGGCAGCTGGCGTAGCTGCTGTTCCAGCGGCACTCCGATGCCGTTCCCCCGGGGATAGCGCAGGGCAATAGGGCCATCATGCTGGATAGCAGTATAAAGCATATGGCGTAATTCATTTTCATCTTTAGGTTCCATCAAAACCAGATTGGGGATGGAACGCAGATAGGCAATATCAAAAACACCGTGATGGGTGGGACCATCTTCCCCCACCAGGCCAGCCCTGTCCATGGCCAGCACCACCGGCAGCTTTTGTAAACAGACATCATGTAGCACCTGGTCATAGGCTCTTTGCAAAAAAGTACTATAAATAGCCACCACCGGCTTTAATCCCTGGGTAGCCATTCCGGCCGCCAGGGTAACGGCATGTTGTTCTGCAATCCCTACATCAAAAAAACGATGGGGAATTTCCCTGGCAAAATGGTACAGTCCAGTCCCGGTAGGCATCGCTGCCGTAATAGCCACAATCCGGGCATCCTGCTGTCCCAGTGCCACCAGCTCCCGGCCAAAGGCTTCGGTGTAAGAGATGGGCCCCGTGCCGCCAGCACTCTGTCCGGTAGCTATATCAAAAGGACCGGTGCCATGAAACTTGTCAGGATTCTCCTCTGCCGGCAAATAGCCTTTGCCTTTTTTGGTAATCACATGCACCAGCACCGGCCCTGTCAAAGCTTTGGCATCATGCAGCACCTTTTTCAGTGCCGCTAGATCATGACCGGGGATGGGACCAAGATAGGTAAAGCCCAGCTCCTCGAAGAGCATACCAGGCACTACCAGGTGTTTGACACTATCCTTGAGACGGTTAGCCAGTTGCAACATCTTGGGACCGATATTGGGGATACGCTTTAATATGTATTCAATTTCCTCTTTTCCCTTATAATACTTGGGGTCAGTGCGCATGCGGGTCAGGTAGGAAGAAAGGGCCCCTACATTTTCAGCAATGGACATTTCATTATCATTCAAGATCACAATCAAATCGGTTTTGGTGTGTCCGGCATGGTTTAACGCCTCAAAAGCCATACCTCCGGTAAGAGCCCCATCACCGATTACAGCCACCACTTTAAAATCCTCTTTTTTCATATCCCGGGCCAGGGCAATGCCCAGAGCAGCGGAAATAGAAGTGGAACTGTGCCCGGTAGCGAAAATGTCATGGGGGCTTTCCTCCCGCTTGGGAAAGCCGGAAATTCCCCCCAGCTGACGCAAAGTAGCAAACCGATCCCGCCGGCCCGTTAGCAGTTTATGAACATAAGCCTGGTGGCCCACATCCCAGATAATTTTATCTGCAGGGGAATTGAACACACGGTGCAAGGCGATGGTCAGCTCCACAACCCCCAGATTGGGCGCCAGATGTCCTCCCGTTCTGGAGGTAACTTCAATCAGTTCCCGGCGAATTTCTTCCGCCAGCTGTTTTAGCTGGTTCAAGGTTAATCCCTGCAAATCTTCCGGTCCATTGATCTGACTAAGAATTGAAGTGGTCATTCCTCTTTCTCCCGCCCTTGCTATTTTTCTTGTCCGGCCACAGCGTCCAGCCTGTTTGCCTTTCAATCCAGGCCAGGCACCGGCCGACCAGGAAAATGATTTCTTCTGCATGGTCAATGGCCAGCTTTTTCCCACCAGCCTTGCCTCCGACGGTAACAGCAGCAATTAAACCGGTCATGATGGTGCCCAACCAGGCTTTATTCCAGTCCGGATGACTGCTGACTAATAAAAAAACGATAGTTGCTCCCAGTCCACCACTGACTGTACCGCAAATATCACCAATCACATCATTACAAAAAGAGGCCACTTTATCAGCATGATTGAGGAGAGAAATCGCCTGTTTTGCGCCTGGAATTTTTCGCGCTGCTTTGGCATGAAACGGAGCTACTGCAGCAGCCGTGGCTGCCACTCCGATCATATCAAAAATAATGCCTACAGCGATGATAATTAACAGAAAGGGCAAAGCCGCCAGTGCCGAGGGAAATCGGTTTACAACCGCTTCCGTCCCACTGCTGATAGCCATAGCTGTAAAGAAAGTCAATAAACCTACAACTAAAACCTGGCGCCGCACCTGTGCCCTCAATTTATGATTATTATTACCCAATCCGGTCACCTCTTAAATGATAAAAAAAAATATATGTAACAGCTACTACTGGCAGGTGGTAGTCTGCTGAGTAAACGTTGTGGCTTCAGGTCCAGTAGGTTTTCCCAGACGATGCTCCTCTGCGTCGCCGCATGAGGCGGTTTCCCCTTTCCCATCGTTTTGCCGCGTCACCGCCGGCAAGACTGGATTACCACTTAGTCCACACTTTAATCCCCAGCAAACTCCATCTCTGGTGGGCAGCCTAGGAAATTTCTTCGGCGACCGCCGGCGTCTTCTAGCCTCTTTTGCAGATGCAGTTTCAGGCGACAGGTCCCTTAACCTCGGCGCCATCGGTTAAAAGGCCTGATAGCTCGCCATCCTCTACACCCGCTCAAGGCAGGCTACACTGCACCCACCATCCTGCCGTAACAGGATAATGAATTGCAGGTTCAACCCCAAGCCATAGCTTCCTACTCGCCATAGGTCACCACGCACTTGGGCCTCCGCGGAAGCGGGGTCAACGCCCACATGCCCTTGTGGATCGCCCCATCTTCCTTAACTCCCAGCACCAACCCCCGACGGGGCGTCGAAAGCCGACACCAGGAACTTCATCGATGTGCCCTTTGACGGATTTTTAGGCCCGCCTTCAAAAACGCTGCGGCCGACTAGGATACTGCACCACCTGCCACCGTAGCGGCCAGGCTGATGAATCATTGCTCAATAAATATTATATGCTATTTTGCTGTTCTTAGCAATTCGCCCTGTCAGCTGCTACAGTCTATCATAATCCATCTAAGCATGCAACAGCTAATTAATGCCAGACCAGTAGCTATTGCTCTCGTTTTAATAAAAATAAAGCTGTTTCCTTCAAAAATTCAGCCTTTGCGCCGAAAATCCCTAAAGCCGTAATGGCAGCGGTTACAGCCTTTTCCGCCATGATCCGGGCCTGTTCCAGTCCATATAGTGAAGGATAGGTGGCCTTGCAGTTTTTCAGGTCTGAATTTTTATCCTTGCCCATTTTGGCCGGGTCTCCGGTAATGTCCAGGATATCATCGGTGATTTGAAAAGCCAGGCCCAGTTGTTCAGCATAGTGGGATAAAGCTGCTAGTTGTTCAGGGGTAGCACCACCAATCAGGCCTCCCACCCTGACAGCTGCCCGGAAAAGGGCCCCCGTTTTGCGGCGATGGATTTTTTCCAGCTGTTCCCCATTAACTTGTTGCCCCTGGGCCTCCATATCCGCCATTTGCCCACCAATCATGCCCTGAGTACCTGCAGCCTCGGCAATTTCCCTGATTACCCGTAATGCGATTTCCGGACTTACACCAGCCCCCGGTAAATGCGCGGCCAGCAATTCAAAGGCCAGGGTCAACAGGGCATCTCCTGCCAGAATGGCTGTTGCTTCACCAAAGACCTTATGATTGGTAGGTTTACCCCGGCGGTAATCATCATTATCCATAGCCGGCAAATCATCATGAATCAGGGAATAGGTGTGGATCATTTCCAGTGCTGCTGCTGCCGGCAGAGCAGCCTGAACTTCTCCCCCTACTGCTTCCACAGCCCCCAAAACCAGGGCTGGGCGTAAACGTTTGCCCCCGGCAAAAAGACTATAGAGCATAGCCTCATGCAGGCGCCCTGGCTCCAGTTCTGGTCCGGGTAACACCTCTTCGAGCCAGTCCTCTACCAGTCTGTTTTTTGCCAGTAATTGCTCCTGCCACTTTTGCAAATCCATCTCCACCCTCTATTCCAGTGTCGCTTCCTGTAACTCAATTTTAGCATTAGACTGAGCCTGTAACAATAACAGTTTCCCTTCAGCAGCCTGCAGCTTTTCCTGGCAAAGACGGACCAGTTTTACCCCTTCTTCAAAGGCACGCAAGGCATCTTCCAGGGGCAACTGCCCTCGTTCCAGCTGGCTGACAATGCGTTCGAGCTTTTGCATTGCCTCTTCATAGCTCAGTTGATTATCCATTCATTTTCCTCCTAACCGCCTGAACTTGACAATCTACTTCCCCATCCTTCATATGCAGGGTCAGTCCTTGTCCAGTCTGAACCTGTTCTACTGAAGTCACTACTTCCTGTTCCCTTCGGCAGAAGGCGTAACCTCGCTCCAGCACCTTTAAAGGACTTAAGGCATTTAGAGCTGCTACTGTCTTCTCCAGGCGATGCTGTTTTTGCAGATATACATTTTCGGCAGCAGTCTGCAATTTTCCTGCTATCCTTTCAACCTCCTGCCATTTCCGCTCAAAATAGAGCTGAGGTTGCTGCAATATAGGCCGGGAAGCCAGTTGTTCCAGCCGCTGTCGTTCCCAGCGAAAACGATTGCTGATAGCAGCCCTTAAGCGCTGGGCCATTTCTGCCGTACGGCCCAGCAGTTCCTGTAAGACTGGAACCGCCAGTTCCGCCGCATTGGAAGGGGTGGAGGCGCGGACATCAGCCACCAGATCAGCCAGGGTAACATCACTTTCATGCCCGATAGCAGCAATCACCGGCAGGGGACAGGCAGCAATGGCCCGTACTACTATTTCCGAATTGAAAGCAGCCAGATCTTCAGTGGCTCCTCCGCCTCGACCTACAATCACCAGGTCTGCCCCCGTGTGAGCTGCTGCCAGTTCTAATCCAGCTTTGATGGAGGCAGGCGCCTCTTCACCCTGTACCTGCACATCCACAATCACGATCTCAATAATGGGAAAACGCTGGCGCAGTATTTTTACCATATCCCGTACTGCTGCTCCCTGCCGGGAAGTGACCAGGGCTATCCGACGAGGTAAAGGCGGCAAAGGCCTTTTGCGGGCAGTGCTGAACAGCCCCTCTGCCTCCAGTTTACGCTTCAGCTGTTCCAGCTGCAACTGGCTGCTGCCAATGCCATAGGGCTGGATATCTTCGGCGTAGAGCTGATAGATACCATTCGGCAGAAAAACATTGATACTGCCCAGGACCAGCACCTCCATACCGGCCCGGGGTTGAAAACGTAGATTGGCTGCCTGTTGCCGGAACATAACGCATTTAAGCTGGCTTTCCTGGTCTTTCAGGGTAAAATAGCAGTGACCGGAAAGGCGATGGCGGGTAAATTCCGCTATCTCCCCTTTAATCCAGACTCTTTTAAGCAGATAATTGGTCTCCAGGCTCTGTTTGATCAGGCTGTTCAGTTCTGTCACTGTCCAGAAAGTTTTTCCCGTCATCTTTTGCCCTCCGCAGATAAAATAGAAGGCAGCCGCTGGCTGCCTTACTTGTTCATAAGATATTCGTGAATGGCAGTAGCCGCTACCCGGCCTGCACCCATAGCCTTAATAACAGTAGCTGCACCGGTCACCACATCACCACCGGCATAGACTCCTGGCTTAGAAGTAGCTCCTGTTTCTTCACTGGCCATAATATTGCCTTTCCGGTTGGTTTCCAAACCTTTGGTAGTGCGCGGTACCAAAGGATTGGGACCCTGACCGATCGCCACTACTACTGTATCCACTTCCATGATGAAATTGGAGCCTTCGATAGGCACAGGGCTGCGGCGCCCGGACGCATCGGGTTCACCCAGCTCATAACGCAGGCATTCCATGGCTGTCACCCAGCCCTGCTCATTGCCCAGCAGGCGAATGGGATTGGTCAACAGCTGGAACTTGATGCCTTCTTCTTCCGCATGATGGATTTCTTCCAAACGAGCCGGCATTTCTTCCCGGGAACGGCGATAGACAATATATACTTCCTCTGCCCCCAGCCGCTTGGCAGTTCTGGCAGCATCCATGGCTACGTTCCCGGCACCCAGAATGGCCGCCCGCTTACCAACCTTAATAGGAGTGGCATACTCGGGGAAGAGATAGCCCTTCATCAGGTTGGTTCTGGTCAGGAATTCATTGGCTGAATAGACGCCGTTCAGGTTTTCCCCGGGAATACCCAGGAAGTAGGGCAAACCTGCACCGGTGCCGATGAACACCGCATCAAAGCCTTCCTGCTCCATCAGCTCATCCACAGTGATGCTCTTGCCGACCACGGCATTAACGATGATTTCTACCCCCATTTTGCGCAGATTATCAATTTCCTGCTGCACAATCCGCTTGGGCAAACGGAACTCAGGGATACCATACATCAACACCCCACCGGGGACATGCAGAGCTTCAAATATAGTTACCTTATGGCCCAGCTTGGCCAGGTCAGCTGCTGCTGTCAGGCCCGCCGGCCCGGAACCGATAATAGCCACTTTCTTACCAGTGGGAGGAGCAACCTCTGGTACTTCCACCCCATGGGCCATTTCCCAGTCAGCGGCAAAACGCTCCAGCCGGCCAATCCCTACCGGCTCGCCTTTCTTGGCCATTACACAGTTCTTTTCACACTGGTTTTCCTGAGGACATACCCGGCCACAAACAGCAGGCAACAGGTTTTTCGTCTTAATGGTCCGAATGGCCCCGGCAAAATCCTTTTCCTTGATTTTAGCGATAAACTGAGGAATAGGCACTTGTACAGGACAGCCCTTGACACAGGGTTCATTTTTACAGCTGAGACAGCGATTAGCTTCCTGAACCGCCAGTTCTTCCGTATAACCCAGTGCTACTTCATCGAAGTTTCTGGCCCGTACTGCCGGGTCCTGTTCCGGGATCGGAGTTTTCTTCAGGACCAGCTCCTTTTTGCCTTTTTCTAGTGACATCCGCAACCACCCCCGCAACTGCCAGCTGCCCTGGCCCGTGCTTCTTCATCCTTGAAAATCTGGGCCCGCCGCATTTGTTCAGCAAAATCCACCAGATGGCCGTCAAATTCCGGACCATCCACACAGGTGAATTTAGTTTCTCCGCCTACGGTGACCCGGCAGGCACCGCACATGCCTGTGCCATCCACCATGATGGAGTTCAAGCTGACAATAGTCTTGATACCATAGGGTCTGGTTACTTCTGCCACTGCCCGCATCATGGGCAAGGGACCGATAGCATATACCAGATCGATTTTTTCGCCCTGGTCGATCATTTCCTGCAAGACCTGGGTTACAAATCCATGGCGGCCATAAGAACCGTCATCAGTGGTAACATGCAGGGTCTGAGAAACTGCCCGCATCTCCTCTTCCCAGAACAAAAGATCCTTGCAACGGGCTCCGATAATGGAAGTCACCCGGTTGCCAGCCTTGTACAATTCCCGGGTAATGGGAAACATGGGGGCGATACCCACGCCACCGCCGATACAGACCACATGACCAAAATTGTCGATTTCCGACTCATGGCCTAAAGGTCCAACAAAATCCAGAACAGCATCTCCCTCATTGAGACAGCCCAATTTCTGGGTAGTATAGCCAACCTCGGCAAAAATAATGGTAATAGTGCCTTTTTCTTTATTAAAGTCGGCAATGGTCAAGGGAATCCGTTCCCCTTTTTCGTCTACCCGCAGGATAATGAACTGTCCCGCCTTGGCATTGCGAGCAACCAGTGGCGCTTCAATTTCCATCAGCTTGATATTTTCCGACAGCGCCTGTTTGCGTAAAATCCGGTACACTCCTTCTTCCCCTCCCTCATAAAATATAATTGTCTTCAATTTTTTATTTATTCTCGCCAATTGGACTAATTCCTGCCGTCAGCGGTAATTTTTTTAACAAATTATAACGGGCCAGTAGAGCCGGACCCAGGGCATTGTCCCCGCTGTATCTCGCCTCTGCAAAAAATAGCCTTATACCCAGGGCAGGATGTTCCAGCCGCTTTCTTAATTTCTGCCTTAAAAACTGGTTGGCCGCTACACCGCCCACCAGCAGCACATCCTTAAGACCAGTCTGCTCCCGCCCATACAGAATCAGCTTTTCCAGGCCTTTAGCCAGACAGCTTTCCACCGCTCTGGCTACCGCTGCCGCCGGTTCCCCAGCTGCGATGGCCTTGTAGGCCTGGGTCTCAGCCCCGCTTAAATGCAACCAGCCCTGCTGGCAGGGGATGGATAAAGGTTTAATAGGGCCAGACCAGGTGCGAGCCAGCTGCTCTAAGGCCGGGCCCGCGGGAAAGGTAAGCCCAAGGGCCACACCTATCCGGTCCACCAGCTGCCCGGCATGGAGGTCTTTGCTACCCCCCAGCTGCTTAATCCGATAAAAACTTCCTTGCTCCTCAACCCGGCGCACTTCCAGCAGGTCAGTAGTGCCTCCTGACAGGTGAATAGCCAAAAAAGCAGAAGCTTCGGGCCCACCTGCAGATGCCAGCCCTGCGGCTAGATGGCCTTCCTGATGGGAAACCTCCACTACCGCCGCTCCACAAAAAGCGGCCAGAGCCCGGGCCAGGGTTTCTCCTGCCTTAAAAACCGGCATATAGCTGTCCTCCCGGGGCCGGGGCCTAACGCTTACCCCAATGGCTGCCACCCGGGCGGGGTCCGCCTGGCCCAGCACTTCTCCGGCCAGTTCCTGCAGCTGCCCTAAATGCAAAAACAGGGCCTCACTTTGTCTCAGGCCCCGTTCACCTTGCTTTACGGGCAAGAGCTTTCTCCTTTCCGCCAGCAGCTTCCCCTCTGCATCTACCAGTGCCAGTGAAGTACAATAATTGCTGGTATCAATGCCGAGAAAGAGATCTCTCATCCTTTTTCAGCTCCTTGAGCATCCGGCCCAGAATACCGTTAATAAAGCGGCTGGAATCTTTATCCCCATATCGTTTGGCCAGTTCCACCGCTTCATTGACAGCCACTGCCGGGGGTATGTCCTCCCGGTGCAGGAGTTCAAAAGCCCCCAGCCGCAAAATGTTGCGGTCCACGACACCCATGCGCCGTACAGGCCAACCTTCACTTCGTTGTTCGATTTCCTCATCCAGCTGGGACCTGCAGGATAACACTCCTGTGACCAGTTCGCGGGCAAAAGTGACTGCTTCCTGGGGCAAGGCAAACTCTTCTGTCAGGTGTACCAGAGTATCCTGCCAATCGCTTTCACTTAAATCCAGCTGATAAAGGGTTTGTAATGCTGCTTCTCGGCCCTGTCTACGTATCACTGTTTTGCCTCCTTATCAAGCGCTCGGTCCAGAATCTGCCTTCACCGCGTTCCCAGCGGCTACCCAAATAAAAACCGCCAGCAACACAGGCCAACAGAAAAACAGCTTTAAACAGCCCATAATGGATAGTAAGCCAGCCAAAAACCAATCCTATAAGTGCACCGGCTGCTTTACCCGGATGTTCTACTATTAATGTTTCCATGATTTCTCTCCACATTCCTCTCACCTGACCTTTCCGCTGCTGGTAGTGGTTTCAGGCTGCAGGGAGGTGACCAGTATCCGAATCTGATTGACTTCCAGCCCCACCACTTGCGCCAGCCGCTGCTTGATCTCCTCCTGCAGGGAGGTCAGCAGTTCAGGCAAATTTAACTCACCGCTAACGGTTAGACGAATCAGAATCTGCAACCCGGCCGGAGTCATGGCCAGCTGAGCCCGGCATTCCCGCACTCCAGGCAACTGGAAGGCAGTCCTGGAAACCAGTCCGGTAATGGCTTCCACACTGATATGTACTTGACCCAGTGGATTATCTTTAATCAAAATATGGGGAACAACCCGGCGTTCAAAAACGGAAATGAGAAAGCGTACACTCAATAAAAACAGAATAACAGCCAGAACAAACATAGCATAGCGAAAATTGCTAGAACCCATGCTTTCTTCCAGTAAAAAAGCAGGCAAATTCCAGCCCAGGCTGTAAAGAGCCAGTATGACCATTCCTAAACCAACGATAAAAGAATACACTGCCAGGAGAAAACGGTCAAGAGCGCGCATGTTTTTATCTCCTTTCTATCTATATGTACAATTGTAATTTATTCGCTTTTATTACCTTATTTCCTGCCGGGAACCAGGGATTTTTACCTTTGTTAATTTAATGTTAATCTTCTGTAAATTGTCTTGTCGAAAGAGCACGATAAGGATAAAATCAGAGTGGCGATTTAAAGTTAATACATAGTAGCAGGAGGTATTCAGTTCATGCTTAATTTAAAGCCCAGTAAACCCATTTATTTTGAACTGTTCTCCAAAAACGGCCAGGCTATTTCCCAGGCCGCCCGGATCCTGAAAGAAACAGTCAATGACATGAGCAAACTGGAAACCAATATGGCTACCCTGAAAAGAATTGAAAGCGAAGGAGACGAAATTACCCGTCAATTGCTGGATGAATTAAACTCCGCGTTAATCACCCCTTTCGATCGGGAAGATGTTTTCCGACTGGCCCAGTTCCTGGATGATATCCTGGATTACATCTATGGCACTGCCGACCGCATGATCCTTTACCGGGCCACTGAGCCCACTCAGTGCGTGAAAGAACTGGCAGAGGTATTAGCTGATGTCTGCGCCCGGGTAGAAAAAGCTGTCTGCCTGCTCAATAAAGTATCCGCCAATCAAGAGGAAATCGTCAAGCTCTGCCGGGAAATCAACAGCCTGGAAAGCCGTGGAGACGCGATTTTCCGTGCCGGTATCCAGAGTCTTTTCGATACCGCTAAAGATCCTATGGATTTTATCCGCTGGAAAGAAATTTATGAGCACATGGAACATCTGCTGGACCTCTGTGAAGATGTAGGCGATGTGCTTAAAGGAGTAGTGCTGAAGTATGCTTAGTATAACAGCACTGCTGATAATCGTGATTGTACTAGCACTCGCTTTTGATTTTATCAATGGTTTTCATGATACAGCCAATGCTATCGCTACTTCTGTGTCAACCCGGGCCTTAAAGCCTCAAACCGCTGTTATACTTGCTGCCGTTCTCAATTTCGCCGGAGCTATGGCTGGTACAGCAGTAGCCAAAACCATCGGTAAAGGGATCGTTGAGACTTCCCTGGTCAACATGCATACTCTAACCGCAGCCATGCTGGGGGCTATCTTCTGGAACCTGCTCACCTGGTATTACGGTTTTCCCAGCAGTTCCTCCCATGCCCTCATCGGTGGCCTGGTAGGCGCTGCCATCGCCTCGGGCGGCTGGCAAGCAGTTATTATTAAAGGCTTGACAGAAAAAGTGCTGTTACCACTGGTATTATCCCCCATTATCGGTTATTTAATCGGCTTTACCTTGATGACCGTTTTTTACTGGATATTCGGCTGGTTCGCTCCTGGCAAAGTCAATAATGTCTTTCGGCGTTTGCAGATTTTGTCCGCTATGTCCGCAGCATTTTCCCATGGTTCCAATGATGCGCAAAAAACGATGGGTATTATCGCCCTCGCCCTCTATAGTGCCCAGGTTATTCCCGAATTCACCGTACCTATCTGGGTTAAAGCAGCCTGCGCCCTGGCCATGGGGCTGGGCACAGCTGCCGGTGGCTGGCGCATTATCAAAACCATGGGCAGCAAAATCTTCAAGATGGAACCCATTCATGGCTTTGCCGCTGATGTCACTTCCTCTACAGTTATTTACGGTGCCTCCTTACTGGGGGTTCCGGTCAGTACCACCCATGTGGTCTCCTCCTCCATTCTGGGGGTAGGTTCGGCCAAACGCTTTTCTGCTGTGAACTGGCAGGTAGCCATCAATATCATTACCGCCTGGTTTTTAACCATTCCTGCCTCCGGTTTGGTAGCTTATCTGACTTACTGGTTAATCAAAGGAGTATAGGATTTATGGCACTTTGATTGCGAACAGCGCAATTTAAAGTGCCTTATTTTTTAAATTATTTTAATTAAAAACCCGTGACCAAACGGCCACGGGTTAAAGCTAGCGCACTCTAGGAGGCTGGGGTTCTTCATTCCGGGTTTCAGCCTGCGGGAAAACAACACCTTGAACATGGACGTTTACTTCCACTACCGTCATTCCGGTCATGCTTTCCACTGCATTCTTGACAGCAGCCTGTACCTGGCCGGCTACATCGGGAATACGCACCCCGTACTCTACCACCAGGAAAATATCAATGGCCACTTCGCGCTCCCCTACTTCCGCCTTGACGCCTTTACTGGGGTTTTTCTTGAAGATCTCGGCAATTCCCCCCATCAGACTGCCGCTCATTCCGGCGACCCCGGGTACATCACTGGCTGCCAGGCCGGCGATGATGCTGATCACTTCCGGAACAATCCGAACTGCCCCCAGGTCTCCCTGATGCTCCACTATTGTACTGGTATCCATGGGCGCCACCTCCTGTACTTATTAGCTTTATTATACAAAATCAGCTTTCATCATTCAACAGGCGGCGCTGGATAAAATTAGTATAAACTTCTCCCCTCTGGAAGAAGGCATTTTCCAGAATGCGCAAATGGAAAGGAATGGTGGTATGAATGCCTTCAATAACAAATTCCTGTAAAGCCCGTTGCATGCGGGCGATGGCTTCCTGCCGGTCCCGCCCCCAGACGATCAGCTTGCCCACCATGGAATCATAATAGGGGGGAATGACATAGCCCTGATAAACAGCACTATCCAGCCGAACCCAGGGCCCCGCCGGGGGATGGTAGAAGGTGATCTGTCCTGGACTGGGCAGAAAATTGCGGGCTGGGTCCTCGGCATTGATCCGGCATTCAATGGCATGGCCATGGATGCGGATATCCTCTTGAGTATAACCCAGCTCCTCTCCGGCAGCAATCCGAATTTGTTCTTTGATCAGATCGATTCCGGTAATCAGTTCGGTTACCGGATGCTCTACCTGAATCCGGGTATTCATTTCCATAAAATAAAAATCGCCGTGTTTATCCAGCAAAAACTCAATGGTACCTGCATTGTAGTAACCCACAGCCCGGGCTGCCCGGATGGCCGCTTCTCCCATGCGTTGCCGCAATTCCGGGGTCAAGGCCGGGGAAGGTGCTTCCTCCAGCAATTTCTGGTTACGGCGCTGGATAGAGCAATCCCGTTCTCCCAGGTGAACTATGTTACCGTACTTGTCGCCCAGAATCTGAAATTCGATATGACGGGGTTCTTCCACATATTTTTCGATGTAAACCGCTTCATTGCCAAAGGCAGCCTTGGCCTCAGCCTGGGCGGTCTGCAGCTGTTTCAGCAATTCCCGCTCACTCTGAGCCACCCGCATACCCCGGCCGCCGCCACCGGCTGCAGCCTTGATCATCACTGGATAGCCGATTTCCCCGGCCACTCGCAGTGCTTCTTCCTCAGAAAGGACAACTCCTTCTGTCCCGGGCACCACTGGTACCCCTGCCTTAATCATAGTTTCCCGGGCTACCGCCTTGTCCCCCATTTTCCGGATGGCATCCACCGGGGGACCAATAAAGGTAATGCCGCAGCTCTGACAGATTTCAGCGAAATCTGCGTTTTCCGAAAGAAAACCAAAACCGGGATGGATGGCCTCTGCCCCTGAAACCTCCGCCGCTGCAATGATGTTGGTAATATTGAGATAACTCTTGGCCGAAGGAGCAGGGCCGATACAATAGGCTTCATCAGCAATTCTGGCATGCAAACTGTCCCGGTCTGCCTCGGAATAGACTGCTACAGTAGCAATCCCCAGTTCCCGGCAGGCCCGGATAATGCGCAACGCAATTTCTCCCCGGTTGGCGATCAGGATTTTTTTAAACATCTGTCCACCTCCAGGGCCCATTACATTTTTTCAATCAGGAACAACGGCTGACCATATTCCACCGGTTGTCCGTTCTCTACCAGTACCGCCACTACCTTGCCGCTGACTTCGGCCTCAATCTCATTCATCAGCTTCATGGCTTCGATAATACAAACTGTCTGACCTTCAGTTACCATGCTGCCCACTTCCACAAAGGGGGGTGCATCCGGAGCCGGAGACCGGTAGAAAGTACCTACCATTGGGGATACGATTTCTACTGTATTGGCCTTGCAGACCTCAGGAGCAGGTGACACTGCCGGAGCCGGGGCTGCTGGAGGCTGTTCCGCCGCTACAGCCGGAGCCGGGGCCGGAGCTGCCTCTGTTACCACCTGGGTAATCACCGGGGTAGGAGCCATCATTACCGGAGCTGTTCCTCCCTTGCGAATGGCTACTTTAACTCCATCGCTTTCCAGGTGGACTTCGGTAATATCGGTATCCTGTATAACCTTAATCAATTCCTTGATTTCCTTCAGGTTCAGCATATTCTCCTCCTCAGCTGCTGTCCCGCCTGTAACCTCTTGCTGTACAGGGGGCTGATTTTCTTTTTTGGGCGGCCGGCCAACGGCTTCTGCTGCCGCTTCCGCCTGTTTTTGCCGTCTGAACTCAAAAAACTTGCGAGCGACCTGGGGAAAGAGAGCATAAGACAGCACGTCTTCAGGACTGGTCGCCAGATCTTTGATTTCTTCCGCACACCTGGCCAGTCTGGGCTCTAGCAGGTCAGCCGGACGGCAAGCAATTGGTTCCTCATTCCCCAGAATCCGGCGTGCTATTTCCTCTTTGATAGGAGCCGGCGGTCTGCCATAATAGCCGCGGACATAGGCTTTGACTTCACCGGGTACCAGCTTATAGCGTTCCCCGGCCAGCACATTTAATACCGCCTGGGTACCTACAATCTGACTGGTGGGAGTTACCAGCGGCGGATAGCCCAGATCCTCCCGCACCCGTGGTATTTCGGCCAAAACCTCCTGGATCCGGTGCAGGGCCCGTTGTTCTTCCAGCTGGGAAACCAGGTTGGAAATCATGCCTCCCGGTACCTGATGTTCAAAGACCTTCATATCAGTAATCCTGGTCACGCCCCGCTCGTACCCGTTTTTACGCCGCAATTCTTCAAAATAATGGGCAATCTCGAACAGCAGGTGGATGTCCAGTCCGGTGTCAAACTCCGTCCCTTCAAAAGCCCGGACCACTGTTTCCACCGGGGGCTGAGAAGCGCCAAATGCCAGGGGCACCGCAGCTGTATCTACGATATCGACACCGGCATCAGCAGCCTTGAGATATGCCCCTACCGCCATACCCCCGATGTAATGGCTGTGCAGCTCTACTGTCACCTTCAGTTCCTCTTTCAGAGCTTTTACCAGCTCATATGCCCGGTAGGGCGCCAGCAGACCAGCCATATCCTTGATACAGATGGAATCAGTGCCCAGACCAATCAGCTGCCGGGCCGTTTCCAGATAATGCTCCAGGGTATGCACCGGGCTGATGGTATAAACCACAGCGGCCTGAACATGAGCTCCTGCTTTTTTGGCCGCTTCAATGGGTTTGGCCAGGTTGCGCACATCATTTAAGGCATCAAAAATGCGGATGATATCGATTCCGTTCTCCACCGCTTTTTTAACAAACTCTTCCACGATATCATCAGGATAATGCTGATATCCCACCAGGGATTGGCCCCTTAACAACATCTGCAAGGGGGTGCGGTGAACATGCCGTTTGATGGTGCGCAGGCGCTCCCAGGGGTCTTCATTCAGGTAGCGGAGACAAACATCAAAGGTTGCTCCCCCCCAGACCTCTAAAGCATTATATCCTACTTTATCCAATTTGTCCAGAATGGGCACCATTTCCTCCGTTCGCATCCTGGTAGCCCACAGGCTCTGGTGTCCATCCCTTAAAGTAGTATCAGTAATGCGCACACGCTTTTTCACCATGACTTTCCCCCTTACTTCTTCATAAGCAAAGACCCAGGCCTAAAGTGCCTGGGCAATTTTCACCTTTCTGTCTGTTATTATACTGTGCAAAAGTTCAGTTGGGAACTAATCCATAACAAGTATACAATATATCTACTTTTTAGGAATTATAATTATATCCGCAGGATTTCTGCCACTGACTTTAGCTACCAGATCCGTCAAACGGGCCAGTCCATCCCCATCCAGAGCCTGTTCCTTCACTACCACCGTAGCCCCTTTTTCCTGTAGAAAAACTACTACATCTTGAAAATTTTTGGCTTTGAGCAAATTCTCCACTTCCACCTCTTTGGCGGCACTGGCGGTCAGGTTAAGTAACTGTTCCTGTGCCTTGCGCTTGATTTCGGCTGCCCCATCCCCCGCTACAATCTCCTTCAGTGTCTCAATTTGCTGACTCCTGATCCGATCCCGTTCCAGACGGTAGTCCTCAAAAAAACCATTGCTTTCCCGGGTCTCCGGCTGCAGTACCGGAGTAGCCGGCAATTTAGGCTGTTCCTCTTTTCCGGTAGGCAGTGGTGCCGGCTTCTCGCTTAACTGATGAGCAGTACTTTTAGCCTGCCTGAGGCTATTAACAAACTCGATAAAATCATCATTAACCGAAAGTCCTGCCAGTAAAATCAAACCGCCAACAATCGCCACCATTCCCCAGTCTTTAAACTTTCTCTCCATCTGTAAAACCTCCTCCATGATTTTTTACTGCGCAGCAATCACCGTTACCCGATGCACAGGAATATGGAACAGAGTTGCCACAGTGTTAGCCAGCTGGGCCTTAATAACCGGATCGCGGGCCCCGGTAGCAGCCACCACTACCCCCTCAATGGGCGGACGCACCGCCTGCACCATCACCGGTACCTCCTGTGAGCCATTACGGGTTAGAACCAGCTGGTTCTGTTCCGTTACTTCCGTTATGGTCCGGTTGCCACCTCGCTCATCCTTTTCCTGGGTTGTGCGCCGGGTGATATTGGAGTTCACCGCAAAGTTACGGTTTTCCGTGGCCTTTAACACTACCCGCACCTTGATTTCTCCAGCTCCAGCTACCTGGCGCAGAATATCTGTTGCCTTGGTTTCCAGTTCCCGTTCCGCACTGGCGATGTCACTATCCCGCTGGGACGTAGCCGGTGCGGAAACCGGCACTTCCTGGTTTTGTCCGCCCCCAGGTAATAAACCATAAACCAGCAAACCTAAACCAATTAAACCCCAGAGGCCATATTTTTTTAAGTAAGCCAGAGCTTTTTCGCTTACCGGTGTTTCATTGAACATATTCCTACCTCCCCACCGTTATTTTTATTAGCCCGGGGTCAAGTCCATACAGCCGGGCCAGAGTTTTCGCCAGGCGTCGGGTATCCACCCCTGCCCCGCTCTCACCCCGGGCCATTACATCCACACTCTGATGCTCGGCCAGCCCCTGTGCTTCCAGCTGGACAGTCAGCTCCTGTAATTGAACTTTTCCCCCGCTGGTATCCAACCGGACATCGATTTTATCCACCCTGGCACCGGTTATGCTTTCGGCTACTGCACTAACCTGCTGAGACAGTTGTTCCTTCAGCCTGTTTTCACTTTCAGCCAGAGCTTCCTGACGTAATCGCTCCCCTTCCCGCAGGGCTGTCTCAATTTGTGGCAGGCCGCCTCCGCTAAAAGCCTGTAAGCGGCTGCTCCAGTCTTCCTTGACTAGTCCCAGAATTGGTTCTAGCACTGTAACCAGCAAGAAGAGGCCGATTACCAGACGTACAGTCCCTTTCAGGCCACTGCGGGGCAAGAGCAGCTCCAGTAGCAAGGCCAGCAAGGACAAAACCAGAAGTTGTCCTACAATCTGTCGCAAGAGCTCCATATTTCCCCTCCTTAGCGCAAGGCAGTAGCCAGATTGCTGGCAGCGATCAAGCCGGAAATCATCAAGAAGAACATTAAACCGGTAATAGCAACCGCCCCGAACATCAGGGTCAGGCTTGTGTCTACCTGCTCTAAGGCATCCGCCAGTTTACCGGCACTCAAAGGTTGCAGGAGAGCTGCCGCCAGTTTCAGGGTAAAAGTAACTGCCAGGATTTTTAAGGCGGGCAGTACGGCCAGGAGAGCAATAATAACCAGGCCGGTCAAACCCACTGCACTTTTCATCAGAACCGCCCCGCTCACCACCGTTTCCACAGCATCACTGAGCATGCCACCTACCACCGGGACCAGAGCATCGGTGGCAAATTTGGCCGTTCGCAAAGCTACCCCGTCAGCTACACCACTGCCTACCCCCTGGACGGATATAACGCCCAGTACCACCGTCATCAAGAGGCCGATAGCAAAAACTGCACCGGTACGCAGTAACCCGGCCAGTTTGCTGACTTGAACTTTGCCGGTTACCTCATTAACCAGTCCCAGTAAAGCAGCCAGACCAATGAGAGGTATTACCACAAATTCCATCAAAGTAGCGGTAAGGGTTGCCGCTCCTACCAGCATAGTACTGAAAAAGGAGGAACCGAGAAAGGAGCCGGTTAATACCACCAGGGTTAACAGTACAGGTGCCAGAATCTGAATAAACCGGGTCATTTCCTTAACCCCATCAATTGCAACTCCAGCCGTAACGGCAAAGGTTTTCAAAACAATCGTGAACACTACTAAATAGATGATAGCCGCCGCTGTTTCCGCCACTCCCTTGTTTTCCAGGGAATCAGCTACCGTCCGCGTTAACCCCAGCAGGACCCCTAGCACCAGCAGCTGACCCAGCAGTTTCAGGTTGGCCAGAAGCTGGCGGGAGAAAAAACTAAGCAATCCACTCAATACTTGTCCCACACCGAGAGACCACTCGCCCCGTTTCAAACTCTCCAGCAGATTCCGAAAATTGATCTGGGGCATATAGGGGGCCAGCTCCCGGTCTATGCGAGCCAGGTATTCCTGCAAGCCACTGAGATCCACCTGATTTTCCGGGCTGGCGGCCAGTACCGGCTGGATTCCAGCCGCCAGAACCAGGCTGACTAATAACAGAATTATTAACAGTTTTCTTTTCATATTCTTCACCTCATGGCATCAGCCCCAGGACCGACTGGATGATGGCCAGAATGACCGGCACCGCCAGGATCAGAATCAGGATTTTGGCTACCAGCTCTACCTTGCCAGCAATGGCTCCTTCTCCCGCATCCCGGCAAACCTGGGCCCCGAATTCGGCTATATAAGCGATGCCGATTATTTTCAGCACCGTCCCCAGGTAAGCCTGGTTGACATTGGCTTTACTGGCCAGCTGTTGCAGAATATCAAAAATTGCTCCCACTTTGGTAAGAACCAGGCCAAACAAGCCCGCTGCTACAACCAGAGTGACAAACAGGGCCAGTTCCGGCCGAATCTGTTTTAACACCAGAATCAGCAAACTGGCCAGCAGGGCCACTCCTACTACCTGTATGATTTCCATCGCCCTCACCCCGTCAGTAGAGCATAAAGACGCTTTTGACTTCCTGGAAGAGGTCCCCCAGCAGCTTGACTACTACCACCAGCACCATTACTATCCCGGCCAGTACCGCCATTTTGCCGATCTCCTCATTTTTAGCCTCTTTCAATACAGCCATAATCACCATCAGTAACACGCCCAGGCCAGCAATTTGAAACAAGAGCTGTAAATTGACGATTTTCATGTTTATACCTCCCGTCAGAGCAATAATATGGTAAGAGCCAGGCCCCCCAGTAAGCCCAGATAACTGACCGGCCGGCAATAACGCCGGGCTGCTGCCCTGGCTACTTCCTCCTGCTGGGCTAATTGCTGGCGAACCAGGGCCAGATGTTTGGCCTGGTCCAGGCGGTCAGAATTGCCCAGACTGCCTCCCAGACTGGCCAGCACCTCCCGGTCAACAGGGGTTAAAGGCTGGTTCCGCCACCAGTCTTCTACAGCCTCTTGCCAGACTTCGCCACCGGTTTTACCTTTGTTTCCCTGCATTTTGGCGGCAGCCAGCAAAAACAGCTCTCCTACTGCCCCCTGATTCACTGCTCCGCAATGCAAAAAAGCATCCGCTAATGGCACCGCCCCGAAAACGATCTGGGTTTCCAGGACCTGTAAACCGTTCTGCAAGGCCGCCAGCAGCTGGGGTCTTTTTCGCAGCTGTCCAGCTATAGTCAATCCGGCTGCTGAGGATGACCCCACTACCAGCAGCATCCCGGCCAGTTTCAGCCACATAATTTCACCTCCTCAGCGCAGGTAAACTTTTTCCACTGTCCCCGGCCCTTCCCGGCGGCTTAACACTACGATTCTCTGGAAAAGGCGCAGGGCCAGCAATTCCCGTCCAAACGGCCGGCGGGCCAGATCGTTGATCCCGGCCCCATGGATACTGGCCAGCAAAATTGCCCCGCTATTGGCTGCTTCCAGCAACGCCTGCTGGTCAGCAGCAGTTCCGATTTCATCACAGACTACCAGTTCCGGCCCCATGGTGCGAATTAACATAGACAGCCCTTCCGCTTTAGGACAGCCATCCAGCACATCGGTGCGGGGGCCAACTTCCAGCTGAGGTATCCCTTGATAACAGCCGGCAATTTCCGACCGCTCGTCCACCAGGCCCACAGTCAGAGGGGCCAGTCCGGCTGCCGGCCAGCCGCTACTAGCCAGCCTGACTAAATCTCTGAGCAAGGTGGTTTTCCCACAGCGCGGTGGCGAGATAATCAGGGTGCTATGAAGTCTGCCTGTTACTTTATCCAGCAGCTGGGGCAATAGCTTTTCTCCTACCCCTGGATACTGCCGGGCCAGGCGGATATTGAGGGAACCGAAATGCTGAAAACCCCGGATTTTGTTGCCGTCCCTTAGCACCTTGCCGGCAATACCCACCCGGTGTCCACCGGGTAGGGTAAGATATCCCTTGCTCAATTCCGCCTCATAGGCATAAATGGAAGCAGCCGTCATTATATTCAGGGTCCGGGCAATATCCTCAGCGGTAACCAGTACCGGCTCTCCTTCCAGCCGCGGCCACATCTCCTCATCTCCCAGCCGCAGCTGCAGCGGTCGCCCAGCCCGCAACCGGATTTCCTCCACCAGGGGCCAGCGCTCAGGCGGTACTGTCAGCACCGCTGCAGCCAGGTTAGGAGCCAGCCAGGCTGCTATCTTTTCCAACCCCCTCACCCCCCTTTCTGTACCCATGTATATGCGAACTTGTCTACTTTATGCCAGCATGAAAAAAACCTGAAGGCAAATCGCCTCCAGGTTTTCCGTTGCAGTATATTAAATTTAAATATCTTCTTCTTCAGCTCTGGCTTGTTGGCCAGCTTTTTCCACTTCTGACCAGTCTACATCCTGGTCATTAACAAACACTACTGTGTCACAATTGGGGCAGGTTACTTCAATCAAATCCTCATCATCAATGATATCCCGTTCAAAGGCCACTATTTCATGGCAGTTGGGGCATTCCACATCGACAAATTCATCTTCATCCAGATCTTCAAACTCATCATGGTCATGGCCACAGTCGCAGACAGTATCCAGCTCCTCTTCCAGCTCTTCCAGATCCTCATCAATGGACTCTACATAATCAGCCAGTTCTTCATAGGCTTCATCCAGTTCATCGATCTTCTCGGCCATATGCTTGAGCACATCGATGACTTCTACCAGCAAACGCCCTTCCCTGGTTTCACTATTGATATTCAGCCCATCTGCCAGTCCTTTGAGATAGCTTACCCGTTGTTTCAGGGTTTTCATATTTTCATCCCCTTTCTCTTTCAATCCTGCCCCTTAGGTTTTCCCGCCAGGTCAACAATTATACCCGTTTGATATAGGTGCCGGTCCGGGTATCGATTTGCAGGACATCACCGGTTTCCACAAAGAAGGGCACCTGTACCACCGCTCCGGTTTCCAGAGTGGCCGGTTTGGAACCGCCGGAAGCAGTATCACCCTTGATTCCCGGCGGAGTATCCACTACTTTCAGTTCTACAAAATTGGGCACTTCTACCCCGATGGTCTGTCCCTGGAACATCAACACATGGATATTCATATTGTCTTTAAGCCACTTGATGGCATCTCCCAGTTGCTCTTTGGACAACATGACCTGGTCATAGGTTTCCATATCCATAAAGTTGTAGTTTTCGCCATCATTATAGAGATACTGCATTTCTTTCCGTTCCACATGGGCTTTGGGCACTTTCTCTCCGGCATTGAAAGTTCTCTCAATGACAGCACCGGTACGCACATTTTTCAGCTTGGTGCGCACAAAAGCAGCACCCTTACCCGGTTTGACGTGCTGAAATTCCACGATCTGATAAACATCTCCTTCGACCTCAATGGTCATGCCATTACGAAAATCGTTGGAAGAAATCATCTGTTAACTCAACCTCCTGTTTTATCTCTAGAGTTCTATTTCCAAAAGGGTCTTCGGAGCTTTGGTCAACACCCGGCAACCCTCAGGAGTAACAACAACCACATCCTCAATCCTTACCCCACCCCAGCCGGGCAGGTAAATTCCCGGTTCAACAGTCAATACCATCCCGGGAGCAAGGGTCACATCTCCCTGGGGAGAAAGGCGTGGTTCTTCATGGATCACCAGACCCAGACTGTGGCCCAGACCATGGCCAAAATTCCGGCCATAACCGGCAGCGCTGATCAGATCCCGGGCCACTTTGTCCACTTCCCGTCCTGTTAATCCCGGCCGGATGACAGCCAGAGCCTGTAGCTGCGCCGCCAGCACGGTTTCATAAACTTTTTTCTGTTCTGCCGTGGCTTTCCCCAGCACCACTGTTCGGGTCATATCCGAATGATAACCCTGCCAGACTGCCCCAAAATCCAGTTTGAGGAAATCCCCGGCCTGCAGCTGCCGTTGGCTGGGAGTAGCATGAGGCAAGGAAGAACGGGGCCCGGAGGCCACGATAGAAGGAAAAGCCAGCCCTTCACTGCCCAGCCGCCGCAGAATAAATTCCAATTCCAGAGCCAGTTCCAGTTCCGAAATCCCGGGTTTAATTACAGGTAGCAAGCGCTCAAAGGCCTGGTCGGCAATATGTACTGCTTTTTCGATCAGAGCCAGCTCCTGTTCATCTTTGAGCCAGCGCAGCCGTTCCACCAGCCCTTCCCGGGCCACCAGTTCCAGGGGCTTGAGTTTTTCCTGCAGGGTTTGTCCCTGTTTATAGGGCAGAAAATCCGCTTCAAAACCTACATTACTGATACCGGTCTCCCTGATGGTCTGCACCAGTTTTTCCATGGGCTGATTGCCCAGGTCGATTACCTGCCAGCCCTCCGCCTGGGCTGCAGCCTGTTCTAGATAGCGAAAATCCGTCAACAGCAGGGTATCCTTTTCCGTAATCAACAACCAGCCATTACTGCCGGTAAAACCGCTGAGGTAGCGGCGGTTCTCCGGCCGGTTGACCAGATAGCCCTCCAGTTTTTCCTGTTGCAAATATTGTCTCAACTTATGTACTCTTGAATTCATTGATTTTCCTCCTTGGCCAGTAAAGCCGCAACTGCCTGCACTGCCAGCATGTAGCTTTCCGGCCCGAACCCGCATATGGTTCCAGCTGCTACATCGGCAATAACCGAAAGCTGCCGGAAATGTTCCCGGGCATGGATATTGGTCAGGTGCACCTCCACTACCGGCAGATTCACCGCTTTCAGGGCATCCCGCAGGGCAAAACTGTAATGAGTCAGGGCCCCGGGATTGATGATAATAGCCTGACAGCGGCCATAGGCCTGGTGAATGCGGTCAATCAAACTGCCCTCGTGATTGGACTGAAAAAACTCCAGCTCCAGGCCAAACTGGCGCCCCAGTTTTTCCATCATACGGTTGATCTCCACCAGGGTAGTTTCCCCGTAAACCCCTGGTTCTCTGATCCCCAGCAAATTTAGATTTGGTCCATTTAAAACCAGAACTTTTTTCATCCTTTTCACCACCTGTCTTAAACCCATCAGTACAATATTTTACCACAAGTAGTCAAGGGAATAAAGAAGCATGCCGGAAAAAATCCGACATGCCAGACTGCTACTTGCCACTGACGGGCATGGCTTGAATGCGCACAGTTGGTGAGCCTTTGCCGCCAAAAAAGGTCAGGTCATCAGCAATGGCATCGATTTTTTGCAGTAGCTCAGCCAGATTGCCGGCCAGTGCCACTCCCCGTACCGGTTTGGTTAACTGGCCTTTCTCAATCAGGAAACCGGCTGCTCCAACGGAAAAATCCCCGGAAATGGGGTTGGCTGTATGCATGCCCATTACTTCCGTGACATAGAAACCATATTCAATCTCTGCCAGCAGCTGCTCAGGACTGACGGGTCCAGGCGCGAGAAAGAAATTGGTAGTACCGATTTCAGGAGTGCCTTTAAACCCACTGGGCCGCTGACCATTTCCAGTAGACTGTTTGCCTTCCTTGCGGGCTGCATAAGTGTTGTATAAAAAGCTGTCCAGTCGCCCGGCCTGAATCAGGATGGTCTCCTGGGAACGCACTCCTTCCCCGTCAAAGGGAGCGGACATAATCGCTCCTGGCCGTCGTCCGTCATCAATAAGAGTAACCAGCGGTGCCGCTACATTGCTGCCGATTTTGCCGGCAAAGAGGGACTTGCCTTTTTGAACGGCCTCTGCGGACAAAGCCGGAGCCAGCACGCCCAGGAAAGCGGTAGCAATGCGGGGAGCAAATACCACTGGCATGGTCGCAGTGGTAAGAGGTTCTGCTCCCAGCATGCGGGCTGCCTGCAAACCCGCTTCCCGCCCGATTTCTTCCGGGTTCAGGCTGTTAAAATCCAGAGCATAATTAAAGTGATATCCAGTCTGGGCTTCCCCCTTATCTTCAGCCACTACAAAGGCATAAGCCCCACAGTAGCCTCCCTCATAACTGGTCTTCAGACCTCTGGTATTGACAATGGCGATAGTGTACTGGCTTTCGGAATACCCGCAGGACTCAGTGATTTTTACCCGCGGATCAGCGGCATGGGCTTGCGCCTCCACCCTTTTAGCCAGCTCGATTTTGGTTTCAACCGGCGTCTGCGCCAGCAGGGGGTCTAGTAATTGAAGCTCAGGATAGTCCTTAGCGTTTTCCGGCAGGCCATAGGCCGGGTCAGCCGCAGTATGTACGGCATTAGCCAGCGCCTGCTCCACTGCCCTTTGCACAGCAGCAGGCGAAAAGTCACTGGTATAGGCAAACCCCAGTTTGCCTTCCCGAAACACTCTAATTCCCAAACCCTGTTCCTCCGCCATTTTCAGGGTTTCCACCTGGCTATTCGCCACATCTACTGACAATTCCCGGGAAGAGGAGAGATAAATTTCCCCTTCCACCGTTCCCGCTTTTTTCAAATACGCCAGAGCCTGTTCCCCTATACGCAGGAGTTCTTCCTGTTTCATCCGGCCAACTCCTTTCTTTATCTTCTGCTTAGTATAATTCATCATTCTGGCCCGTATTCCTGCCTGAAAGAAAAAACGGCCCGAAAGGGGCCAAACCGAAAAGATAGGGGGTAGGTATATGCTAACGGCCACAAAGACCGTGTAGCAGCATTTGAAAAACCTGTGGTACCTGGGCCGCCAGACTGTAATGGCGACGGCTCCAGACCCAGCGAGTAACAATATCATCCAGGGTGCCAAAGATCATTTGCCGGGCCAGATATTTATTCAGATCAGAGGCAAAAACCCCCTGGGCCTTCCCTTCTTCAATCAGCTCTTCGATCAAACGGAAATAACCGCGCAGGGTTTCCCCTAGAGCCAGGCGCAAGCGCGGGTCGGACTGGCGCAATTCCACCTGGGTGACTGTGGCCAGATCCGGACTGGCTTCCAGCTTGGTCAGATGAGCCTCCACCAGTTTACGCAGTTTGCTAACCACATCCGGCATTGCTGCGATTTCCTGGCGCACTTCTTCAATAAACTGGCCCATAAACTCATTGAACAAATCAATGAGAATTTCCTCTTTGCTGTCGAAATAGAGATAAATGGTTCCATCGGCTACCCCGGCTTCCCTGGCAATCTTGCTGACCTGGGAGTTGGCATAGCCATTGGCAGCAATCACTTTTACCGCAGCATCGAGGATGGCCTCATACTTCTCTCCCTTTTTCTTTGCCATCTCTCTGCCCCCACCCAATCATTTTTCTGGTTCTCTATCATGTTAGCCAAGGAAAGGCCATTTGTCAAGCCCCGAGCTGCTCTTTCAACACCCGCCGCAAAATTTTGCCAGTGCTGTTTTTGGGAAGCTCCGGCGTAATAATTATTTTGGCCGGCACTTTATATTTAGCCAAATGCTGGTGACAATGCTCTAAAACCTCTTCCTCAGTTAAAGTTTGACCAGCTTTAGTAGCGACAAAGGCCACTACCGCTTCACCATAATCCGGATCTGGCACACCGATTACCGCCGCTTCTAGCACCTGGGGTATCTGATATAAGACCTCTTCTACTTCCCGGGGATAAACATTGTAGCCACCAACGATGACCATGTCCTTTTTGCGGTCTACAATATAGAGATAACCCTCTTCATCCCGCCGGGCTAAATCGCCGGTATGCAGCCAGCCGTTCCGCAAGGCTTCCGCCGTAGCTGCTGGATTATTGAAATAACCGGCCATGACATTCGGTCCCTTTACAACCAGTTCTCCTACTTCTCCTGCCGGTAGTTCGCGGTCATTGTCATCCACAATTTTCACCTCCACCCCTGGAATGGTCAAACCAATGGACCCAGGTTTGCGGGCCCCATCAATGGGGTTGAAGGACACTACCGGACTTGCTTCAGAGAGCCCATAACCTTCCAGAATAATAGTCCGGAATTTGGCTTCGAAATTGCGCAACAGCTCTACCGGCAAAGAAGCTCCCCCGGAAATGGCCAGCCGCAAACTGCGAAAATCTTCCGGACGAGCGTTAGGAATTTGCATAATAAAATTGTACATCGTCGGCACCCCGGCAAAGACTGTTGCCTGCCAGTCCCTGATCACATTTACCACTTCAGCTGGTGAGAATTTGGGCAGGATATACATCGGACTTCCTACCAGTACGGCCATATTCATGCAGACAGTCATGCAAAACACATGGAACATAGGCAAAACAACTACAAAACGATCATCTGCAGTAGCCCGGACATAATGCCGTAATGACTCTGCATTGGAACAAAGATTTTTATGAGTGAGCATAGCTCCCTTCGGCTTCCCGGTGGTGCCAGAGGTGTAGAGGATTACCGCTACATCATCTTCATGTAGCTCCGGCCAGCTGGTTAAAGGCACTGCCTCTAAAGCCTCAGCCCAGCTAATGGCCCCCTCTACCTTTTCTCCACAGGCAATTACCCAGCTCAAATGCGGCAAGTAAGCTCTATACTCCAGCAAAGCTGCAGCAATCTGTGGTAAAGTCACAACCCCGACAGACTGACTGTCCATCAGAATATAGCCGATCTCATCTCTGGTATAAAGGGGATTAATGGGAATCACACGGGCACCCAGGCTAACCACAGCATAATAGGTGATGAGAAATTCCGCCGAATTGGGCAAAATCAAAGCTACAGAACAATCTTCCTTAACCCCAAGTTCTCGCAATTTACCCGCCAGCCTGGCTACCTGCTGTCCCAGTTCCGTGTAGGAGCAGGTTTTACCAAGATAAGTATAGGCCTCCGCCTCTCCCCTTTGCTGTACACTATTAAATAAATTCTCCCGCAAGTTCATTGTCTCTTACCTCCCTATGAATGAACGCTCATTCCCCTCCTTTGATTGTAAAGTATTATTTTCTGAAAATATATTCATTTCGCCGAAAGGTCGAAAATCGTCCATGAAATGCCAAAAACAGCCCCCTAACGGAGGCTGTAATAGTGAACATTATCTTTAGCGGTTACTGTCACTTTTCCTTCCTGTTCTAGCAGGTCCAGATGCCCCCAGACCTTGGAGATGCCCAGGAAAACATCCAGGGCCTTCATGTCGGGATACACCTGGCAAGCTATTTGGTAGGGAGTTTGGGGCGTGATATCCAGGGCTGCCATTACCGTTTGCTCCCGCTGTTGATGATAGTCACGGAACCGCGCCAGAACCGCGGCTAGATCAGTAAAGGGCTGGCCATGGCCCGGATAGACCAGCTTTACCGGCAATGCTGCTACCATTTCCACGCTCTGCAAGTACTCCAGCATTGACCGCCGCCGCTGGCCATCCTTACCCTTGTCCAGAATGGGATTGGGGGAAATATCGCTTAAAATGTGGTCCCCGGAATAGAGAATTCCATGCTGACGCAGATAAAAACAACAATGTCCCGCTGAGTGTCCGGGAGTAAACAGGGTTTCCAGCGGGCCCTGTACCGTTTCAAAAACATCTCCGGCTTTTAATGCCCTTACTTCTACATCCTGCAAAGGCACTACATAGGATTGCCGCGACTTCTGGTAAACTTCCGTTAATTCCGCCAGCATCTCCCCTGGCACGCCGCCCTGGATCAGCAGCTCCGCCCTGGCCAGAGCCTGGCTTCCCGGCTCCTTTAATCGTTGAAACTCATCTTCATTTAAGTAGACCGGACAATTATGCTCACGGGCTATTTCCGCTGCCAGCCCCAGATGGTCGGGATGGCCATGGGTAACCAGTACACCCTGCAAAGGAGCAGGCAGCCAGTCCTTAATCAGCTGCCGGGCTTCAGGGGTCGCCACCCCGGCATCAATTAAATAAAAACCCTTTTCCCCCTGTAAGGCATATAAGTTAACCGGCCCCACCGGAAAAGGTGTAGGAACTGTCAGTTGCATCTACATTGCCCCCTTAATGAATAACTGTTCATGAAAAAAAGTATATACTATTCCACCATAATCTGCAAGACAAAAAACAAACTCCCTGCTTTTATTAAGCAGGGAGCAGTTTGAATTAACCTAATTCCGGGCAGGTTTGTTCTTTAATACCCAGATTAATGCTATTACAGCAGCTGCCAGCAATAGGCCCTGGGCTGCCAGGGATTCCATGGAAGGATACAGGCCAATCCCTTGCACTTTGGGAATCCAGGGAATGATCGTTTCACCAACAACCTTTCCTTCCTGCAATTCGTGAATCCCCACTCCGGTAAATTTAAAGGCCAGATAATAGAGCAAGACCCCGGTAATGGTGAAGAAAGGTTTAATGGGAACCTTCATCCCGAAGACGAAAATGGCAACGGCAACAGCCGCCAGAGCGGCAGTGGCAATAACCATACCGGTACCAGCACTGGCCCAGCCAATCTGAGGGATCAGGGCAGCGTAAAACAGAACTGTTTCAAATCCTTCCCGGAATACCGCCAGAAAGGCTACAAAAGCCAGGGACAGGACATTATTTTGCGCCAGGGACGCCTGCGTCTGACCGGAAATATATTTTTGCCACTGTTCAGCATTGGCTTTGCTGATTAACCAGTAACTTACATAGAACAACATGCCAGCTGCGATAAGAGAAATTGCCCCTTCAGCGATTTCCCGGTTAGCCACATTGGCAGTAAAGGCAGCACCAAAGACCCACGCCACCAGGAAAGAGGCCACAACACCGAGGATAGCGCCAGCATAAAGATATTTCACTTTGTCATTTTGTCCAGCCTTGCGCAAAAAAGCCAGTAAAGCTGCAAACACCAGCAAGGCCTCGAAACCTTCTCGCAGTAGAATAGTGGCGGAATCGATTATGCCACTCATATTGCCTTTTTGGACCTGAGCTTCTTCCCCTGGGGCTTTTTCATCTTGCAGTTGCTTGACCAGGGCCTCAAGGGCTTCTACCTTTTCCTTGATTTTTCCCTGTTCAGGAGCAGAAGTTGCTAAAAGTTTCTTGGCTTCATCCAGAGTATTTTCAATTTGTTCGTGCAAGCCTTTCTGACTGGCCTTGACTTCTGCCTCAATTACTTCATATTTCTCATAGAATTCTGCCAGTTCAGCTTTGGCTTTCTCCCAGTTTTGTTCTTCCACAGCTTGCAAAGCTGCTTCCAGTTTTTCCTGCAACTCAGCCAGCACTTTAACTTTGCCTTCAGCTTTCTGCTCAGCCGGTGCGATGGCAACCAGTCCGGATTCGATTTTTTCCATGGCCTCTTTTACCTTCTCTGCGGAAACCGGATTCCGGGCCAACAGGGATTTAATCTCATCTACTCCTGCTTCAATAGCTTCATGGGCCTCCCGGTTAGATACCTCTACCTGTTTCTCAATGGTTTCATAGCCCAGATAAAATTCCCCGATTTCCTCTTTTACTTTATTCCAATCTCCTGCCTTTGCGGCTGCTTCCGCTTTTTCGAAGATTTCCTTTAACTCTTTTTGTTTGGCAGCCACATCTACTGTCTTACCTTCAGCAGCATCTTCCTGGCCGGACAGTTCTTTTAATTCACCGGCAATCGCTTCAAGATGTTGCTCTACCTCTTCGCTTTTCACCTGCCTGGCAGCCAGCAGTTTTTTAACCTCATCCACATGTTCCTCAATTTTCTCATGTTCTTTAGCAGCTACTGCCTTGACCTGGGTTTCAATTCCTTCGTATAGCTCATAAAATTCCTTGATTTCCTTTAAAGCCTCGGTATTTTCACCCTTTTTTACCGCCTCTTCCGTTTCCTCCAGGACACGCAATAAAGCCGGGATTTTGGCAGTAGCTTCTGCTGGCATTTTTGTTGCGGCCCAGACGGAGCTGGTTGTAAGCAAAATGGTGGACACCCCTAATGCCGCTAGCCATTGTTTGACTTTCATTGTTGTTCCTCCTTATGATAATGATTTTCAATTGCATTATACTGCTAATGAAAGTCATTGTCAATGGCTATAGTCCTTTTTTAATCCATTTGTACTATAACAAAATAAAAAGCTGTCGTCCTTCAGTCGACAGCTTTTGCCAGTTCCGCTTTTTGCTGAGCCTCCCGGCTGATGATACCCTTTACCTGATCCAGAATGACCAGCACCTCGGGATGCACTATCCTGTAATGTACCCAGCTCCCTTCCCGTCGGCTGCTCACCAGGCCCTGCCGGCGCAGGATCGCCAGATGCTGGGAGATATTGGCCTGGTCCGCCTGTAAATCCGCAATAAACTGACAGACACACACTTCCCCCTGGCGCAATTTCTCCAGTATCTGCAAACGCAACGGATGGGCCAGGGCTTTTAGTATGTCTGCTTGAAGTCGCCATACTTTATCCTCCATGTTAAGCTTGCCTCCTTCGCAATTGTGCCAGTACGTCCTCCATCTCTGCCGGAAGTGGAGCAGTAAATTCCAGATATTCCCCCGTGCGCGGATGTTTAAACCCCAGCAGATAAGCATGGAGCAATTGCCCTGCCAGGCCAAAATGGGCTTTTTGGGGGCCATACTTGGGGTCCCCTACTACCGGATAACCCAGATAGGCCATGTGTACCCGAATTTGGTGGGTGCGACCTGTTTCCAGTTTACATTCCACCAGGGTATAATCACCAAAGCGCTCTTTCACCCAGTACCGGGTAAGGGCAGGTTTCCCGTTTTTGACATTAACTGCCATGCGTTGCCGGTCTTTAGGATCCCGGCCGATAGGTGCATCCACTATTCCCGCTGGCTCTGTGATATTACCATGAACTAAAGCCAGATAGCGGCGGTTGACTGAACGTTCCTTGATCTGAAGGGCCAACTGCTGGTGGGCCCAGTCATTTTTGGCCACCATCAGAAGGCCGGAAGTATCCCGGTCCAGGCGATGGACAATCCCCGGCCGCAGCTGGCCATTGATACCTGACAGGTCCTTACAGTGCCAGAGCAAGGCATTGACCAGTGTCCCCGTCCAGTGACCTACCGCCGGATGAACCACCAGGCCCCTGGGTTTATTGATAACAATTACATCCTGGTCCTCATAGACCACCTCCAGGGGAATGGGCTCCGGCTCTACCGTCAGGGGCCGAGGGACAGGAACCTGCAGATTGACTTCATCTCCAGCTTTTAATTTATAGTTGGCTTTTATTTTTTGACCATTAACCTGAACCTGACCTTCATCAATGAGAGTTTGTACGCGACTGCGACTCAAATCATCATATTTTCTGGCCAATGCTAAATCCAGCCTGGTGCCCGCCCACTCTGGCTCTACCTGCCAGCTTCGTTCTTCCACCTCAGCTGTTTCAGCCTCAGATTCCAGATCCTCTTCATCTTCAGGCCAGAATTCATTAACCTTCATGCTCTGATACTTCCTCCTTTTTCTCCTGTTGCCACAAATGCCAGATCAGCATCCCCACTCCTACTGTAATGCCGATATCCGCCACATTGAACACAGGCCAAACCTGAAAGTCCAGAAAATCCACTACGTAACCAAATCTAAGGCGGTCAATGGCATTGCCAATAGCACCAGCTGCCTGCAAGGCCAGCGCAGTCCGCAACCAGAGCTGTTCCCGTCCAATCCGGGGCAGGTAAAATAAGACAACAGCCACTACCACCAGAGCCACCAGCAAAAACAGGCCCGTCTTAAAGGGCATCAAACCGAAGGCCGCCCCCGGATTAGAAACATGGGTAAGGTGAAACACCCCCGGCCAGATTGGGATGGAATTGCCTTCCGGCAGATAATTTAAAACCAGATATTTGGTCAGCTGGTCCAGGGCCAGCCAGCCCGCTAAAAGCCTCCAGAACATTCTCTTCCCTCCAAAAAATTTCGCTCTCCTCATTTTATCATAGCTTTTACAACTCCGCTACTTGATAGTATAATAGAGAGGAAGGGAGTGTGAATTCAATGGCGAGCAACTGGGACATTCGCCGCATTTATCTATATCTGGTCGCTTTTGCTACCCTGATGATGATGGTGATCGGTGCCATCCGGGTTGTGGATGCAGTGGTCAATATCGTTTACCCCGAACCCCCTCCGGTAGTTTACAAAGATCCTAACAGTACCCAGGCCAGCAAGGAGGAACTGCAACTCGAACAGGAACGGCAGCGCTACTATCGAATTAGAGAATTAATCAGCTCCCTGGCTATATTCGGTGTTGCCACTCCGGTTTACCTCTATCACTGGCATAAAATTCAGCGCTCGGAAGCATAAAATGGGCCCTCCGCAAATCCTGCAAGCGGAGGGCTGGCTTGTTTTATGCTTCTGTCCAGATCACCCGGTTGCGCCCTTGTTGTTTGGCCAGATAGAGGCGGCGATCAGCACTGGCCAGCAAGTCCTCAGCTGATTTGTCTGCCCGACTGAAAGCCAGACCTATACTGACAGTAACCCGGGCCTCACTGCCGCATCCCGGCTGCGAATCCCCTGTTGTAAAATCTGTCCCACCCGTTCTAAGAGCCGGTCGCCGAAGTTATGACCATATGTATCATTAATTCAATTCGCACTGCATCATACATACCGGCTAAAATTTCATTGATTGAGCTTTTTATCGCATTCAGCAATACTTCCTGTACAAATTTTCCCCCTAAAATTATTCTTAGTCAATATCTTAAGGGGGAAAATCCACTGGCGTCAAGAGCAATTTATTCTTCATCTCCGGGAGTTTGACCCCAGATCACCCCATCTTCCCGGTCATAGGGAATATGGTCTACATCTTCGGTATAGCCAGCATTTTCGTCAAAATCCAGACCGCCGGTATAGGAGCCTGCCCCGGCAGCATCACTGTGTTCATTCCAGCGATAGAGAGCCTGCATGGCATCTTCCCCGTCAAACATCTGCTCATCTTCGGCATCGCCCAGTTCCCGGAAATTGGTATCATGGCTCTGCATGGCCAGGGGCGGTACCACTACATCCTCTTCAATGGGGCGGGGATGGCGTTTGGTTCCCAGCTGTTCCTGATGGCGCTGGCAGCGTAAACAGGCAGTAGCCCAGGGCATGGCTTCCAGCCGCTCGCGCGGAATGGTTGCTCCACAGAATTCGCAGATGCCGTAGTTACCTGCTGCAATTGCCTGTAAGGCTCTTTCTCCTTTGGACAGCAGGACTTCGAAATTGTCCTGGATTCCCAGTTCCTTTTCCCGTTCATACAGCTCACTGGCCACATCAGCAGGATGATTATCGTAGAGGGAGAGTTCGGAAGTAGTTTCCTGGAAGGAACGTCCCAGGCCATCCTCCCGTAAATCCCGCAGGCTTTCCTGCCATTCTGCCATCGCTTGCTTGATTCTTTCTGCTTGCTGTTGCATAAACTGCTGGTCCATCATACTGCCTCCTCAGTCCAGGATGACCACACAATCATTGAGGGAGCGCCGGGCCGGTTTGGCAGATTCCTCCGCAGCATATCCCAGAGGAATAATGGCCACCGGAAGCTCATCCTCCCCTGCCCCGATTATACGCCTGACTTCCTTCTCCAGAAAGGCCCCTACCCAGCAACTGCCCAGGCCGACGGCATGGGCAGCCAGCAACAGGTTCATGATGGCGGCTGCTGTGTCCTGAATGACATAAAGGTCCCGTCCCCGGGGCCCATAATGGGCAGCCACCAGTTCCGGCAGTGCTGAGACCACTATCACTACCGGGGCAGAAGCGATAAACTCCTGTTGCCAGGCTGCCTCTCCCAGGGCCTTTTTGCTCTCCTGCTTTTTGACCACGTAAAATTTCCAGGGCTGCAGATTGCCGGCACTGGGGGCCTGCAGAGCTGCCTCCAGAATGCGGGTAATGGTGGCATCAGCCACTGCTTCCCCGCTGAAACGGCGTACACTCCGCCGTTCTGCTATAGCAGCAAAGACATCCTTGGTCATACCGCTTCCTCCTATGGGCGAATTTGTAACTGGGTCTGGACAATTTTCACCAGTTCAGCAATAAAGGAGCCGATCAGGGGCAGGTTTAAGATGGCCAGGCGCCGCAGGATATAAATCAGCAGCGCTCCTAGCAGGGCAAAGCCAATGGCCATACCAAACCCCCGGGCAATACCGGCCAGGAAATTGAGATAAAGCAAGCGGGTTGGCTTGCGCAGTAATTCTACATACTCGGCCAGTTTCATCTTTTCCATCGCCAGGCCCAGTTCCTCGATTTTTCTCTCCAACCGGGCCCAGGTTTCACGCTCCGTCATGCCCATCCCCCGTTTCTGCCCTCAGTTTACCCCCGTGTACCGGGAAAAATTCATGGAAGCAGTTCCTGCAAAGCCTCCTGGTAAGTCGCTAAATCCCGTGATTTGAATAAAACAAACCGCACTTCCTTAAGGGTAGTGGCTTTTTCCAGAAAAGTGATTACCGTGCCCAGCGCGACCCGTGCCGCCTCCGCCACAGGATAGCCATAGGCCCCGGTGCTGATGGAAGGAAAAGCGATAGTGCTGAACCCCCTTTCTTCGGCCAAACGCAAACTGTTCTGATACGCCTTTGCCAGCAATTGGGCTTCGCCGGCCTTTCCTCCCTGCCAGATGGGTCCAACGGTGTGGATCACATACCTGGCTGGCAGCTTGCCCCCGGTGGTTATCACCGCCTCCCCGGTGGGCAGAGGTCCCCTTTGGGTACGAATGGCCTGGCATTCAGCCATAATTTGTGGCCCTCCGGCCCGATGAATAGCACCATCTACTCCGCCACCCCCGGCCAGGGCGTTATTGGCGGCATTGACGATAGCATCCACATGCTGCTGGGTTATATCCCCCTGAATTAGCCGTAACCTAATTCCGTTGATTATTCTTTCCACAAAACATCACCCCCGGTTACCATTTTATCCTGGCCTTAAAATTAATGACAATATATCAAAAAATCCTCCCTGCCAGAGGGAGGATTTGCAATTAATTTTTCAAGCTATTGATCGGTGCAGGAATCCGGCCACCGCGGGCCACAAAGGCAGCGCTGCTCTCCCGGTGTACCGGGATGATGGGAGCCCTGCCCAGGAGACCGCCAAACTCCACCACTTCCCCTACCTGTTTACCTGGCACAGGTATAACCCGTACAGCAGTAGTCTTCTGGTTAATCATGCCGATAGCCGCTTCATCAGCAATAATGGCACTGATGGTTTCCGCCGGTGTATCTCCTGGAATAGCTATCATGTCCAGTCCGACAGAACAGACACAGGTCATGGCCTCCAGTTTGTCGATGGTCAGGGTCCCGGCTTCTGCCGCCCTGATCATGCCGGCATCCTCACTGACCGGGATGAATGCTCCGCTCAGTCCACCAACATAGGAAGAAGCCATGGCACCGCCTTTTTTGACGGCATCATTGAGCAATGCCAGGGCCGCCGTGGTCCCATGGGTACCTGTCCTTTCCAGCCCCATGGCTTCCAGGATATCAGCCACACTGTCCCCGATGGCCGGTGTAGGGGCCAGAGACAGATCCACAATGCCAAAAGGCACTCCCAGCCGGCGGGATGCTTCCCGGCCGATCAACTCACCCATGCGGGTAATTTTGAAAGCAGTTTTCTTGATGGTCTCGGCCAGGGTGCCGAAATCAGCATCAGGCATTTTGCTGACCACATTGCGGACCACCCCTGGACCACTGACTCCCATATTGATAACCGTTTCCGGTTCCCCTATCCCGTGGAAGGCGCCGGCCATAAAAGGATTGTCCTCAGTAGCATTGCAAAAAACCACCAGCTTGGCACAGCCAAGACCATCCCGGTCAGCGGTTAGCTGAGCGGTTTCTTTGATGATTTGCCCCATCCAGGCAACAGCATCCATGTTGATCCCTGCCCGGGTGGTCCCGACATTGACGGAAGAGCAAACCAGTTCCGTCTGGGCCAGTGCCCGGGGAATGGACTTGATCAAGTTAATATCCCCTTTGGTAAAACCTTTATGAACCAGGGCGGAAAAGCCACCGATAAAATTAACCCCAACCTCTCTGGCTGCTTCATCCAGCGCCAGGGCCAGTTCCGTATAATCATCGGCCCGGCAGGCTTCTCCCACCAGAGCGATGGGCGTAACGGAAATACGTTTGTTAACAATGGGAATACCATATTCCCTTTCCAGCTCTTCCCCCACCGCCACCAGCCGGGCCGCCCTGGTCGTGATTTTGTCATAAATACGCCGCCGTACTTCCTTTATGTCTTCATGAGCACAATCCCGCAAACTGATGCCCATAGTAATGGTCCGAATATCCAGGTTTTCTTCCTGCACCATCCGGATGGTCTCCAGAATTTCTCTGTTGGTTAGCATGTTCGCCGTCCCCCTTCTTAAATCCGGTGCATATAGCGGAAAATATCTTCCTGCTGAATGCGAACCTGCACTCCCAGTTCCTGGCCTTTGGCATCCAGGGCCGCCGCCAGGGCAGAAAAATCTATAGTGGCCTCTTCCAGGTCTACCAGCATCATCATGGTAAAGAATTCCTGCATAATGGTTTGCCGAATATCCAGAATATTGACATTATAGCCAGCCAGCACTCCCGTTACCCCGGCAATGATACCTACCCGGTCCTGTCCTAATACCGTTACAATAGCGCGATTGGATTTTTTCATTTTTACCACCCCTGTTTCTGCACAGACTTTAGCTTATAGTTACTATGTTATAACAAGTACATACCTGCTGACAAGTCTTTTTTAGATGTATGCTTTTTGCGATGTACCCTTTTTCAGAATGAAAATTGCTAAAAATATTATAAATAAATTTTTTTAAACATTATCATTCAGTTGTTTAGCAAGGATAACGGTATCTCT
>NZ_BDLQ01000023.1:0-2528 GCF_002049255.1 Carboxydocella sp. ULO1
CCTGTCGCCCTGCCCCGCGGGGGCAAATCAAGTATTCGGAAAGGAGGCGAAAGCCTGGTCTGGGGGCCGACTTGACTGAAAATAAAAATAGTCAAGTTTTTTGAACCAGGGACAGGCCAGGATGGGTGAACTGGAATGGGTTTATGGCCGTAATCCTGTACTGGAAGCGATTAAAGCAGGTAGAGAGCTGAACAAAATCCTGGTCGCCAAAGGCACCAAACTTCCCCCTAATCTTATGGCAGTCTTGCGGGAGAGTCGGGTACCTTTCCAGGAAGTGACCAGAGAGCGTTTGGACAGCATCTGTGGTACTTCCGCTCACCAGGGGGTAGCGGTTCAGGTAGCGGCCGCCTCCTATGTTGATTGGGAAGAGATACTGGCCCAGGCGGAAGCCAGGGGAGAACAGCCCTTGCTGATTTTGCTGGATGAACTGGAAGATCCTCACAATCTGGGGGCGATCCTGCGTACTGCCGAAGGGGCCGGAGTTCACGGGGTGATTATACCCAAACGTCGAAATGTGGGGTTGACAGGAACGGTGGCGAAAGCTGCTGCGGGTGCGGTAGAGTATGTACCGGTGGCCCGGGTGTCCAATCTGGTACAGATAATCAGGGAACTGAAAGAAAAAGGGGTTTGGGTAGCCGGTCTGGACGGAGAGGCAGAAAAAAGCCTTTGGGAACAAGACCTTACCGGGCCGCTGGCTCTGGTGGTGGGAGGAGAAGGCAAGGGTTTGAGCAGGCTGGTAAAAGAAAACTGTGATTTTCTGATTAAAATACCAATGTCAGGCAAGATTAACTCCCTGAACGCCTCCGTTGCTACAGCCATCTGTGTTTATGAAGTTTTGCGGCAACGCCAGCGCAAGGCTTGACTATGTCCAAGCCTGTGAGTATAATAGTTTATGTATCACTGCGACCCCGGGTAATACCAAATAGAGCGGAGGCGATGACCTTGAGTCTGAGTGCCCAACCGGATGCCTGCGAACGTTTTGAGGAAATGATTGATGAGGATGTGGTAGAACTGGCCAAGGCCGGAGACAATGCCGCCGCTGAGTACCTCATCAATAAGTACAAAAACTTTGTGCGGGCTAAGGCGAGATCCTATTTCCTGATCGGCGCCGACCGGGAGGATATTGTACAAGAGGGGATGATTGGCCTCTATAAAGCCATCAGGGATTTTCGCCCTGATAAGCTATCATCTTTCCGGGCCTTCGCCGAATTGTGCATTACCCGGCAGATCATCACTGCTATTAAGACAGCAACTAGACAGAAGCATATCCCATTAAACTCCTATGTCTCCCTGAATAAGCCTATTTATGACGAAGATTCTGATCGTACTTTGCTGGATGTGATTTCGGGTACTAAGATTACAGATCCGGAAGAATTGATTATCAGCAGGGAAGAATTCGATGACATTGAGGAGAAAATGGGGGAGTTGCTCAGTTCGCTGGAATGGAAAGTGTTAATGTCCTATCTAGACGGCAAGTCCTATCAGGAAATAGCAGTTGACCTTAAGAGGCATGTTAAGTCCATTGATAATGCTTTGCAACGGGTAAAAAGAAAAATAGAAAGATATCTGGAAAAACGGGACTGTGGCTAAATTGGCAGGGTTTACTTCTTGACCATTGGTGCAAGGAAGGCTATAATAGATTTTGTCAATGACGTAACAGTTCTTCGTCGCGGGGTAGAGCAGTTGGTAGCTCGTCGGGCTCATAACCCGAAGGTCGGAGGTTCAAGTCCTCCCCCCGCAACCAATAAGGCGGCGTAGCTCAGTTGGCTAGAGCATGCGGTTCATACCCGCAGTGTCGGGGGTTCGAATCCCTCCGCCGCTACCACTAAGGTCAGGTAAACCAGCCTATGGCTGGTTTTTCTTTTTACATATAATCAATCTTATTTAGCCCAAAATACTACAAAAAATATATGTAGGAGGTTTGAAGAGATGGCAAAGGCAAAATTTGAAAGAACTAAGCCTCACGTAAACGTGGGCACCATCGGTCACGTTGACCATGGTAAAACAACTACCACTGCTGCGATTACTGTAGTTCTGGCAACTCAAGGTAAGGCTGAAGTCAAGCGTTATGATGAGATCGATGCCGCTCCGGAGGAAAGGGAAAGAGGCATTACCATCAATACTGCTCACGTTGAGTATGAAACCGACAAGCGTCATTATGCTCACGTAGACTGCCCTGGTCACGCTGACTATGTTAAGAACATGATCACCGGTGCTGCCCAGATGGACGGCGCTATTCTGGTTGTATCCGCTGCAGATGGTCCTATGCCTCAGACCCGGGAACACATCCTGCTGGCCCGTCAGGTAGGTGTGCCTCATATCGTAGTCTGGCTGAACAAGGCTGACATGGTGGATGATCCCGAGCTGCTGGAACTGGTTGAAATGGAAGTGCGGGAGCTGTTGAATCAGTATGATTTCCCCGGTGATGACATTCCTGTTGTTGTCGGTTCCGGCCTCAAGGCGCTGGAGTGCGGCTGCGGCTCCCGGGATTGCCAGTGGTGCGGCAAGATCTGGGAACTGATGGATGC
>NZ_BDLQ01000024.1:0-506 GCF_002049255.1 Carboxydocella sp. ULO1
GTAACGTCAGTGGTCCGGAAGTAGAACTGGGGCCGGTAACCGTTGAAGAAAGGAGTATGACGGCCACCTTCTTCTTTGGTCAGCACGTATACTTCAGCGAAGAACTTGGTATGGGGCTTGATGGAACCAGGCTTGGCCAGAACCTGACCACGTTCTACCTCTTTCCGGTCTACACCCCGCAGCAGAGTACCAATGTTGTCACCAGCCTGGGCCTGATCCAGCATCTTACGGAACATTTCCACACCGGTTACAACGGTCTTCTTGGTTTCTTCTCTCAGACCGACGATTTCTACTTCGTCTCCAACCTTAACAGTACCGCGCTCAACCCGACCGGTAGCAACAGTACCACGACCGGTAATGGTGAACACGTCTTCAACCGGCATCAGGAAGGGCTTATCGATATCCCGCTCAGGAGTGGGGATGTAGCTGTCAACAGCATCCATCAGTTCCCAGATCTTGCCGCACCACTGGCAATCCCGGGAGCCGCAGCCGCACTCCAGCGCCTT
>NZ_BDLQ01000025.1:0-37518 GCF_002049255.1 Carboxydocella sp. ULO1
GTTTCTGGGCTTCAGCATGTACAGAGGGAAAGACAGAGTAGGAATCAGATTAGCCCCGGAAACAGTTAAACGGGTAAAGAATAGACTTCGGGAAATGACATCACGAAGCAGGGCAGAGAAGATTTCGGACCGCATCAAGAGCATCAATGCCTACCTTGGAGGCTGGATAGGATACTACGCGCTGGCGGAAACGCCGGGCGTATTCCAGGAAATCGAAGGGTGGCTAAGGCGAAGATTGCGGATGTGCGTCTGGAAACAATGGAAACGTGTCCGAACCCGATACCGTGAACTGCGGGCCTTGGGCCTACCGGAGCGAGTAGTCCATATAATGGCTAATGCCCGTAAAGGCTACTGGCGAATGTCTCGACAATTAAATAACGCCCTGAACAATGCCTACTGGCAAAGTCAGGGCTTGAAGAGTTTGACTGAACGTTATCATCGCATTCGTCAAGCTTGGTGAACCGCCGTATACCGAACGGTACGTACGGTGGTGTGAGAGGACGGGGGTTAATCACCCCCTTCTACTCGATTATAAATTATATACCTCTTCGCCTCTCAGTGTATTGATTCCGGCCTCAGCCAGGGCCTGAATGGCCCTTTCCAGTTCTTCCACCCGGAAAACCACCACCGCTTTATCGGTAGCCTTTTCCACAAAGGCGTAAACATATTCAATATTTAGCCCGGCAGCCTGCAAGGCACTTAGGGCCGCATTCAAGCCACCAGGAGTATCATCGATTTCTACAGCCAGTACCTCAGTTATACTAACAGCAAAACCAGCGGCTTTCAGCACCTGATAAGCCGTCTCCGGGTCATTGACTATCAAACGCAGAATGCCAAAATCGCTGGTATCGGCCAGGGAAAGGGCGCGAATATTGATTTGATGCTGGGCCAGAATTTCCGTTACCCGCACCAGGCGCCCGGCCTTGTTTTCCAGAAACAGGGATATTTGCTTGATTTTCATCATCCCACCTCCTACAATTCCCGTTTGTCCACGACCCGCTTGGCTTTTCCTTCACTGCGGGGAATGGTCCGGGGTTCCACCAGCTTGATTCTGGCGGAAATGCCCAGGACACTCTGGATTTCCTGCCTTAATTTGTATTCCAGTTCTTCCAGCCGGCGCACCTCATCGGAGAACATGCGCTCAGACACTTCCACCCAGATCTCCAGCTGGTCCAGATTATCCTTGCGGTCTACCACCAGCAGATAATGGGGCTCGGTTTCCCCGATTTCCAGCAGCACGCTTTCCACCTGGGAGGGGAAGACATTGACCCCGCGGATGATCAGCATATCATCACTGCGGCCCATCACTCTCTCCATGCGGACAAAAGTCCGGCCACAGCTGCAGGTTTCCCAGTGTAAGACGGAAATATCCCGGGTACGATAACGGATAACCGGGAAGGCTTCCTTATTCAGAGTAGTGAAAACCAGTTCCCCTTTTTCCCCATCAGGCAGGACTTCTCCGGTTTCCGGGTCGATGATTTCAGGCAGGAAGTAATCTTCATTGATATGCAAGCCATTCTGGGCTTCACATTCACAGGATACCCCCGGCCCGATGATTTCACTCAAACCGTAAATATCCAGGGCCTTGATGCCCCAGGCTGCTTCCAGCTCCTTGCGCATGTTATTGGACCAGGGTTCGGCACCGAAAATACCGATGCGTACCGGCAATTCCCGCGGGTCCACCCCCAGTTCCCTTGCCTCCTCTGCCAGGTAGAGAGCATAGGAAGGAGTACAGGCCAGGACATTGGTGCCAAAATCCTGCATCAGCATGATCTGGCGTTTGCTATTGCCCCCGGATATAGGAACAACCGTACAACCCAGTCTTTCTGCCCCATAATGAAAACCCAGACCACCGGTAAAGAGGCCATAGCCATAGGCGATCTGAATAGTATCTTCCGGCCTGACCCCGGTCCAGGAAAGACAGCGGGCCATCAACTCTGCCCAGTTGGCAATATCCTGCCGGGTATAGCCTACTACTGTCGGCTTACCAGTAGTACCTGAGGATGCATGCACTCGTACTAATTCCTCTTTGGGAACAGTAAATAAGCCAAAGGGATAATTATCCCGCAAATCCTGTTTGGTAGTAAAAGGCAAGAAACGCAAATCTTCAAGACTCCTGATATCTGCCGGAGTAATACCCCTGGCTTCAAAGGCCTGGCGATAAAATGGAACTTTTTCATAAACCCGTTTTACCGTTTCCTGCAAAGCTGCCAGCTGCTTTTGCCTTAACTCTTCCCGCGGCAGCCGTTCTGTTTTGAGATCCACTACTGCCATCCTGCCAACTTCCCCCTTACCTGTTAGTAAAAATTTTGGAATATATTCGCCAAAAACATGGAAATTCCTGCTGCCCTGTAATAATGTTTCAACAAACGTTTTTTCGTTTATCCACAATATCCACAGGCTTATCCACAGATAAAATCCTTGATTTTTCTATGGTCACAAATATTTTTCCACAACATGCACAGCGAATTTACCCACATATCCACAAAAAAAGAGAGGCCTTAATCCTCTCTTTTCCACAACCAGTATTCTACCGGTGCATCCGCTAACACACAGGGCACTTCTAGCGGATTAGGCCCGATTATCAGTTCCAGGCCGTTATAATACTGTACTGGGGCTGCCTGGTTTTGCAGTGCTGCATAGGCACATAATTGCATGTAAGTGGTACGATCAACCAGCAATTTACTCGGTTTCACCCCCGCTTTTTCTAGATCCTTTATCTGCATCTCGATGATAGTCAATAACTGACACAACCTCTCTCTGGGAAGAGAAACGGATAACCATTGCGGGTCAACCTTGCTCATTTCTCTTCTCCTACTTCCTGCGAGGTATTTACTACAGGTTTATGCGGAGGTAATGGCTTTTGTGCCTCTTGTACCAATAGTATCAAACCAGCGGTAAATTAGCCTCAGCATTCAAATACAAGTCATCCCGGTAACCCGCCTGCCAGAGATACCAGCCGGCAGCCCCGATCATAGCCGCATTATCAGTACATAGATCCAGCGGTGGATAATAAAGCTTTAAACCGGCCTGTTGTGTGCGCTCCTCCAGCCGCTGGCGCAAGCAGCTGTTAGCGGCTACACCACCGGCCAGCAGTATCCTTTCTACTCCTGTTCTCCCGGCCGCTTGCAGCGTCTTTTCCACCAGTACATCGATAACCGCTTCCTGAAAGGCCGCCGCCAGGTCAGCCTTGTTCACTTCTTCGCCCCGCTGGCGGGCCCGGTTGAGATAATTGAGGACCGCTGACTTCAAACCACTAAAGGAAAAGTCCAGACTCCCTTCTTCCAGAAAAGCCCTGGGTAGAGAAATGGCTTCCGGATTCCCTTCCCGGGCCAGCCGATCAACCAGGGGCCCGCCGGGGTAGCCCAGCCCCAGGGCCCGGGCTACCTTGTCAAAAGCCTCACCGGCAGCATCGTCCCGGGTGCGACCCAGACGTTCGAAACGACCATGTTCCGGCAGATAAATCAGATCAGTATGCCCTCCGCTCACTACCAGACAGAGGGCGGGTAATTCCAGCCCGGGGTGAGCCAGGAAATTGGCATAGATATGTCCGGCCAGGTGGTTAACCCCGATTAAAGGTATATTCAGCGCCCAGGCTATAGCTTTGGCTGCAGATACCCCGACCAGCAGGGAACCCACCAGACCCGGCCCTCTGGTTACTGCCACTGCTCCCAGGTGTTCCCAGTTGAGCTGGGCCTGTTGCAGGGCCTGTTCCAGCAGCGGATTCAGGGTTAATAAATGCTGACGGGAGGCAATTTCCGGCACCACGCCGCCGAATTTTTGATGGACAGGAACCTGGGAGGCCACCACTGAAGCCAGCAAGCGGGGAGCAGGGCCCAGAATGGCTACTGCTGTTTCATCACAGGAAGATTCGATTGCCAGAAGATACAAACCTCATTCTCCTTTCCCTTCAGCTTGGTCCAGATAAAGCCACATCAACAGAGCATCTTCCCCATTATCCTGATAGTACCCTCGCCGTCGCCCGGCCACCGTAAAGCCAAGACTGCGATAAAGCCTCTGTCCCGCAGTGTTTGAAGGACGCACCTCCAGGGTAACAGCCACCAGGCCCCGGCGCTCCGCCTCGATTAACAGGGCTTCCATCAGTTTTTTACCCAATCCCCGTCCCCGCCAGTCGGGATGAATGGCAATATTGGTAATATGTCCTTCATCGACAATACACCACATGCCTACAAACCCTACCACTCCCGGTGGACCTTCCACTACCAGATAAAGAGCGCGCTCATTATTCTCCAGCTCATTGAAAAATGCCTGTTCTGACCAGGGAATACTGAAGGAAAGCCGTTCAATTTCAGCTACCCGCTTAACATCTTCCCGGGTCATTGGCCGTACTTGCCACATTTTCTCTGTCTCTCCCTCCCTGCCGTCTGGCCCAGGTTTCTTCCGCCTCCGATTGTCTCAGGTACATAGGCTCGACCCGGGACCATTCCAGCCCTTCCCCGGCCTGAAGCCGCTGCCAGGCCAGCTCAGCCAGCCAGGCGGCCCGGGGCCAGCGCTGCGGTTCCGGGGTTAGTACTACTCTTTCTCCCAGTTTCGCCTGTAATTCGCGACCAAAGACGGCGACACCATCCCCTACCAGGTAGATCGTCCCCTCAGTAGCATCCAGTTGCTCCACCAATTCCTCCAGAGTCAAAGCCTGGTAAGGAGTCTGCCGTACCGGCTCCCCGCCTGTCAAGCGGTAAAGAGCAGTATAAGTCTGATTTTTGCGGGCATCCAGCAAGGGACAAACCCAGCCCTGTCCACCCCAATAATTAGCGGCCAGTACATCCAGAGTGGAAACGGGAAGTACCGGAATAGCCAGCACCTGGGCCAGGGTGCGTACTGTTGCCAGGCCGATACGAAGGCCAGTAAAAGAACCTGGTCCATGGGTAACAGCCAGTGCCGTGAGCTGCCGGGGCGTTAGTTCTGCTTCCCGTAACAATTGATCGATGGCTGGCAGCAAGGTCTGGGAATGGGTCAGGCGCAAATTCACGAACTTCTCCAGCAATAACCTCTCCTCATTACGCAAAGCCACACCTGCTACCCTGGTAGCTGTATCAATTGCCAGTAAAACCATGTTCTTCTCCTTTCTGTCGCCAGCAGGCCAGTACCCTGGCAGGCAAGGCCCCAAAGGCGGTTACTGTTATGTAGCGCTGGTTTTCCTCTGTTCCGTATTGAATCTCCACCTGCAGAAAGTGGGTAGGCCAGTATTCCTCCAGGCGTTCCGGCCATTCTACCAGACTTACACCATCTCCATACCAGTATTCCTCTATCCCCAGCATCAGTCCTTCTTCTGGTTCAGTCAAACGGTATAAGTCCATGTGATAGAAAGGCAAACGTCCCCTGTATTCATTGATAATAGTAAAGGTAGGGCTGTTAACAGGTTCAGTTATTCCCAGCCCCCGGGCCACTCCCTGGGCAAAGTGGGTTTTGCCTGCCCCCAGATCCCCCTGCAAAAATACAATCAGTCCGGCTTCTGCAGCCTGCCCCAGCCATTCCCCCAGAAGGGCGGTTGTTTCCGGACTGTTAGATACAATCTGCCACATTTATTCCTTGCCTCCTGTAAAATGATCATATCCTCCGGTGGGCCAGGGTTCAGGCCCTTTTTCAGTAAGCAGCCTCATTCCCTGTTCCGGCGGCGTAATGCGGCCAATGCGGGCCGGCTGACAGCCAAGGGCAGTCAGCCCCGTTTCTATTTGGTGCCAGTCCGCTTCAGTACAGGTAAAGAGCAATTGAAAATCCTCTCCACCCCTGAAAGCCCATTCCAGAGCATCTTTACCCAGGGTGCGGGCGATGCTGCGGGCCCCGGCGTGGATAGGAATGGCCGTTGCCTCCACCTGACAACCCACTCCGGAAGCTGTACATATTTCCAGTACTTCCCGGGCCAACCCATCGGAAATATCATTGGCTGCTGTAGCCAGCTGCCTTTCCGCCAGCCAGCGCCCGGCCGCCAGCTGGGCCCGAGGACGCCGGTGCAAAGTCACCGCCTCGCCAACTTGAGTGGCACAATCGCCCTCTCCCCCCGCCTGTAACCAGGCTAGACCGGCCGCAGAAGCTCCCAGGGGTCCGGTAACCGCCAGTAATTGCCCCGGCCGAGCTCGATCCCGTCCCAGCGGCTGAGGCCCCCGTTGCCAGCCCGTCAGAGCCAGGTTCAGGATTAATCCTTGCCGGCTTTTGACCGTATCCCCTCCCGCCAGCACCACACCATATATTTCGGCCGCAGCCTGCATCCCGGCATAGAGCTCTTCCAGCTCAGCCACTGACCAGGAGCTATCTGCTCCCAGGGAAATCACTGCCGTCCACGGTTCGCCCCCCATAGCGGCAATATCACTGACATTAACGGCCACCGCTTTCCAGCCGATATCATAGGCTGAACTAAACCGGCGGCTGAAATGCACTTCCTCCAGCATCATATCAGTGGTAAACAGCATGGGTCCCTGCTCTCCCGGCGGCAAAGGTAACCAGGCAGCATCATCTCCCACCAGTCCAGGGGACCAGTTCCTGGTCAGGTACTCGATTAAACCAAACTCACCCAGTTCAGCAATTTTCATTGGTTTCACTCCAGTTTCTATCGAATGTACTAAATTTCATTATATAATATTTTCCTGCCATAATCATCTCTCTATTCGCCAATACTATAAGTGTTGGAAAGGAGCTGAACAATGGGAAAACCATTAAAACTGCTTGTTTTTTTCTACTTCTTCCTGACAGCGGTCTGCCCTGCCCGGGCCGAACCGCCCCTGGCCGGTCAGGTGATCGTGATAGACCCCGGTCATGGCGGAATCGATCCCGGGGCCATTATTGATAATATCTACGAAAAGGATATCAATCTGGCTGTTGCCTTACAGCTGGCAGAGTTATTGCAGCAGGATGGGGCTGAGGTAGTTCTAACCAGGAGCGATGACAGGGATTACTACCCTTCCAATCGCTGCTCTCTGCAAGATAAACGCCAGGACCTGACCACCCGAGTTGAAATGGCAATCGCTGCCGGTGCCACCCTGTTTATCAGTTTGCACGTGAACAAAGATCGCCATCCGGGCTGCTGGGGCAGTGAAACCTATTATTATCCCGGTTCCGCCGAGGGACAACGCCTGGCTGAAGCCATTCAGGCCCAGTTGAAAAAAGTTCAACCGGAAAACCGCCGTCCTGCCAAACCAGGCGACTATTTTCTGTTACGAGCTACTCCCATGCCAGCGGTGATCGTGGAAATGGGTTTTATCTCTAACTCCCGGGAACGAGCCTTATTGCTGTCCCCCGACTGGCAAAAAAACCTGGCCATGGCAATCAGGCAGGGAATTATCGATTTCTTCTGGCAACATTGATAGTATATTTTTCCTGTAAAAAGGAACACTATAAAAAATAACTGACCACGGACGAGGAGGAAGATAAATGGGTACCACCATTTTAGGCGTATTTGATTCTCCAGAACATGCCCGTCAGGCCATTACCGAGCTGCGCGACCGTTTGCAAAACCAGAATGTGGCTATTATCATGCGAGAAAGTCAGCCAGAAGCAGTCCAGGAAGACTGGAACCTGCCCCAGACCTGGAACGACCTGGCCCGGGATACCATGCAACTGGCCCAATCCAGTGGCCAGCTGGCCGGCCGGGTAGTAGGGGCCACTCTCTCAACTATGTTTGCCTTTCCGGCTATGATTACATCTGCTTTAACCCCTGTGACTTCCGGCCGTGCTTATAGCTGGCGCTCCGAACGGGATAGCCGGGTGATGGTAACAGTACAGGGTACTGACTCGGTAGGCGAGGCGCTGGATATTCTAAAACGCTACGGGGCCAGGGAAATCAATACTTATAGTAATTAAAACCAGAAAAAAGGAGTCTGCCATCAGACTCCTTTTATTATTAAGTCTTTAATTACATAACACAAAGCAGCCAGATCCTCAATATGCATCTGTGCTCCGGCAGACCGGTCAAAGAGAATCTGACAGGCTGGCGCAATCTCTTCATCACCTTCCCAGAACAGAACCCGCACCGGTACCCGCGGGGCAAACCAGCCCTCCAGGGTCAAATCGGCCCGGCCAGGGATAACGGCAAAGCCGGTACAATTCCCGGCCTCACGCCAAATTGTCCAGTTCACCTGTAAAAAGGCAGCCAGCTTATCCAGCACATCGCGTTTCAAAGCAGGGAAAAAAACATTCCCTTGAGGAAGATCCCGGTAGGACGCCCATTCTCCGCTTAAGGGCAAGGGCCGGGCAGAAGAAAGATAGTTAAGCAGAATCAATGACCACCACAGGGGGGGAGTCCCGGTGTCATCTGCAAAAACCATTTCCCCGCCCGGATAGGATACACGAAAACCGACCCCGAAACTGACCAGCTCAAAATAACCCTGATCCGTATTATACCGGTAACCGCTATTGGCCGCAATCGTATCTGGAGCTAACGCCTTTAATTTGGCCCGACTCCGGGCAAAAGCCGGACTATAGGCTCCTTCTCTGGACTTCATCCCCCTTACCCCCTACCTTTCGTTTAACCTATTTCCGCTACCCGCTCCAGTGCTGTAATCCTGTCGCTGCTAAAGATAATTACAGCAAAAATCAAAAGCGCCCCACTCCAGTAAGGCAGGTGCCGATGGATTCCATAAAGGGCACCGCCACTTAAAGGACCCAGTATCCGGCCCAGACTGGCAAAGGACTGCAATAAACCCATAGCTGCTCCCTGACTGCCCCGATTAGCTTTACTGGCCAGACTGGATGTGGTCGGACCCTGCAAAGATCCACCCACCATATTAACTGCCGTTCCCAAATACATCAGATATTTGCTGGCTGAAGCGATAATCAGCAATAAACCAGCACCCGATAGCCAGGTGCCAGCTTTAATCAGCCGGGCATCCCCCAGGCGCCGGGACAATCGCCCCAGCAGGCCTCCCTGGATTACTACCCCTATTAACCCGAGAAAGGTAAACATGGTCCCCATCTGTTTCGGCCCAAAACCGATTTTTTCCGCTGCCAGCAAAGCAAAGGTGGCTTCAAACATGGCCATGGTGAAATTCATAACAAATGCCAGTAGAAAGAGAACGAATAAGGGATGGCGTACCACCGCCCAGGACAGGCGGGTTTTGTCTTTTTCCACCTGCTTGGCTCCCGCTGGTAAGGATTCCGGCAAAAAAGTCCAGGCAAAGGGTATAAGCAATGTAGCCAATCCCCCTGCCACAAAAAAGGGCATACTGTAACTGTAATGGCCCAGCCAGCCTCCCAGGGCTGGTCCGAAAACCATCCCCAGCCCCATGGCTGCTCCTACAATTCCCATGCTTTTCGAACGTTCACTGCCTTCCGTTACATCCGCCAGATAGGCCATGGCTGTAGGCAATGTGGCGGAAGAAATCATTCCTGAAAGGGCCCGCACTGCGATCATCAACCAGAGGCTGTTGAGCAAACCGAAAAGAATAAAGGTCAGGGCATAACCACTTAAACCTATTAACAGAACAGGGCGCCGGCCAATCCGGTCGGATAAACGCCCCCAGAAGGGGGCAAAAAAGAATTGCATCACCGAATAGACAGACATAAACAGCCCAATGGCCGTAGAGCCACCACCAAGTTTTTTGATATAAAAAGGCATAATGGGAATAATTATCCCAAACCCTACCATCACCAGAAAAAGGATAGTGAACAAGATGGCTATTGAGTATACTGCCTTTTTTTGCATTACATATCTACTGCCTTTCTATACAATTTAAGTAACTCGTCCCTCGATAAATATCTTTAATGGCCTGGCCTCCAGCTCCAGCGGAAAGCGGTCCCAGATCACCATATCCGCATCCTTGCCTGCTTCCAGCGTCCCTACTCGATCGGCAATTCCCACTATCTCCGCCGCCCGACTGGTAATAGCCGCCAGAGCCTGCATGGGTTCCAGCCCCTCGCGGGCCACCAGAGCCGCTGAAAGATTGAGGTAATTGGCAGGAATTACCGGAGCATCAGTCATTAGCGCCACTGGTACTCCAGCATTATGAAGGATTTTGGCGGTTTCCGGCGTCTTATCCTTCAGTTCTACCTTGGCCCGGCTGGTAATAACTGGTCCTACAATAGCTGCTACCTGTTGCCGGGCCAACCAATCCGCAATTTTATGTCCTTCCGTGCAATGCTCAATTACAATCTTAACCCCGAACTCCCGGGCAATCCGAATGGCCGTTGCAATATCATCAGCCCGGTGAGCATGGGCCCGTAAAGGCATTTCTCCCTTGAGCACCCGGGCCAGGGCCTCCAGTTTTAAGTCCCGTTCCTTATCCTCCTTAGCCAGGTAGTTGGCTGCCTTTACCAGATTTTCCCGCAAGATTGCTGCTGTTCCCATCCGGGTAGACGGGGTGCGCTTTTGGGCCCCATAAACCTTTTTCGGGTTTTCCCCAAAAGCCACTTTTAGGCCAACCGGGCGAATAAGCATCTCATCCACCACCTGACCCCAGGTCTTTAAGGCTACCATTTCCCCGCCGATAACATTCCCGCTGCCCGGCCCTACCACTACAGTGGTTACACCGCCAGCCAGACAATCCTTGAATCCTACATCCTCGGGATTGATGGCATCAAGAGCGCGCAAATGAGGGGTCGCCGGGTCGGTCATTTCATTGACATCATCCCCCTCCACCTGGTAAATCTCCTCATAGATGCCAACATGACAATGAGCATCAATAAACCCGGGGAAAACATAGGCCCCAGCAGCATCGATAATCTCAGCTGATGGAGGAATGGCCACAGCTTCAGCTGCCCCTACTGCTGCTATTTTATCTCCCTCGATGAGAACTACTCCTGGTTTATATACCGGTCCGGCCATGGTAAAGACCTGACCGTTGACTATCGCTTTTATAGACATTAGTAAATCACTCCTGCCAAACGCACAATTTCCAGGCCCCTGGCTTCCAGTGCCGCACAGAGGCGGTTAATCCCGATGGAGTCACTGGCCATATGGCCGGCAACAATAACATTGCCGATATTTTGCTCCCTTACTGCTTTCAGGGCATCCTCCGGACAATGCATGACTATCAGGGTGCCTACTCCTGCTTCAAAATAGGCCTTGAAAACATCGGGTCCTCCGGAAGTGCCTCCGGCCATTGCTACCCAGACCTTGCCGGCATAGGTTTGTTCTGAACCCACTCGAATCTGGGGCCGGGTAGCAGCCTTCTGGTATTCCGGCAATTCCAGCAAAGCGTCCACTACATCCTTGCAAGTAGCTTTAGGGTTACCGTTCAACTGCTCATCCAGATGCTTCTGTACCACCCGCTCTGTTACCAGATCGGCCGGCCAGTGAATATTGAGAAAGGGCATATTCAAAGCCTTTGCTGCTGAAGTTACCCGGTCATAATTGGTAACATGAGTACCGCGCTCTACTTCCTCTTTGCGTTTTTGCAAGGCCTTTTGTGCTTTATTGATAGGCACTCCTGCTGCTACCATGCGGTCGATCTGGCTATTCATCACCTGATGGAGCTCCAGCTTGGGGCTACCCGCCACGGGGTGGTGGCTTAATACTCCATCACACTTGAGCTCCCGGGCCAGCAGTAGCTCCGCCGTCTCCATATCAATCCCGACGGCCAGTTTGGTGATTTTTTCTCCAGGTACAATCACGCCCGAATCAGGCGGGATTTCCGTTAATCCAGCCAGTTCCAGTGCAACCTGCATAATCTCCTGGGTAGACAAAGCCATAGTTTTTTCCTCCTTACTGTTCCACATCTCGCAAACTGAGACCGATACGGCCTCTTTCCCGGTCAATGCTGATCACTTTAACTTTTAGAATATCTCCCACTTTGACCACTTCCAGCGGATGTTTGATATAGCGGCTGGTGAGCCGGGAAATATGAATCAGGCCATCCTGCTTCACACCGATATCTACAAAAACGCCAAAATCAACGATATTGCGTACAGTTCCGGTGAGAATCATACCTTCTTGCAGATTGTCCAGGCTGGTCACATCCTGGCGGAAAATGGGCTTAGGTAAATCCTCCCGCGGGTCGCGCCCGGGTTTTTGCAAGGCCTCAAAAATATCCCGCACTGTCGGCACCCCCGCTCCCAGTTCCGCTGCTACCTGCTGCGGGTCCAGCTGAGCCAGAGCCTGGCTTAACGCCTTTAACCTTTCGGGTTGCCTCAAATCAGCAGGTTGAAAGCCGATTCGGGCCAGAATTTGCTCCGCCAGCCCGTAGGACTCCGGATGGACAGGAGTATTTTCCAGAGGGTTGTCCCCATCAGGAAGCCGTAAAAAACCGGCACATTGCACGAAAGTCGCTTGACCCAAACGGGGCACCTTCAACAGCTCGGCCCGGGTACGAAATTTGCCGTGCTGTTCCCGGTAGGCTACAATGTTTTTGGCTACATTGGTCTTGATGCCGGCTACATATTGCAGTAAAGCAAAAGAGGCTGTATTCAAATCTACCCCTACACTGTTTACAGCCGATTCCACTACCTGGCCCAGTACTTCCTCCAGCCGTTTGGGATTGACATCATGCTGGTATTGCCCGACGCCAATGGATTTGGGCTCGATTTTCACCAGCTCGGCCAGGGGATCCTGCAACCGGCGGGCAATAGAAACGGCGCTTCTCTGGGTCAGGTCAAAATCCGGGAACTCCTCCGCCGCCAGTTTGGAAGCAGAATAGACAGAAGCCCCGGCCTCTGAAACAATGCAGTATTGTACTGGCAGGGAATATTCCCGAATGGCTGCTGCTACCACCTGTTCAGTTTCCCGGGAAGCAGTGCCATTGCCAATGGCAATCAGGTCTACCCCGTGGTCCTGTACCAGCCTGGCCAGTTCAGCCCGGGCTTCGGCCTCCTGGCTCTGGGGCGGATGGGGATAGATCACTCCTATGGCCACTACTTTTCCCGTTTCATCCACCACCGCCAGTTTGCAGCCAGTGCGATAACCCGGGTCAATCCCCAGCACTTTTACATTGCGGACTGGTGGTTGTAAAAGAAGTTGTTTCAGGTTAGCACCAAAGACCTTGATCGCCTGTTCCTCCGCTTTTTCCGTCAGCTCCTGGCGCAGCTCCCGTTCAATAGATGGTGCCAGCAGGCGTTTATAGCTATCATTTAACATCTCGGTCAGCACTTCAGCAAAGGGTGAAGCTGAATCTTTGATAATTTGGCCCCTTAACCAGGCCAGAAAAGGACCTTCTTCCACCGCAATGTCCACCTTCAGCACTTCCTCCTTTTCTCCCCGGTTGATGGCCAGCACCCGGTGGGGCGGAATGGATTTCAGGGGTTCCTGATAATCAGAATACATATCAAAGGGGGTGATCCCTTCTTTTACTTTTTTGGCCTTAATATAGCCGTGGCGCCGGGTATATTCCCTTAAATACTGCCGGTATTCCGCCTGGTCGGAAACTTCTTCCGCCAGGATATCCAGGGCTCCGGCCAGGGCTGCTTCAGCGCTCTCCACTCCCAGGTCCGGGTTGACAAAAGCCTGAGCTGCTACTATTGGCGACCCCGCTGCCGGATCCTGGGCCCAGAGAATACGGGCCAGAGGCTCCAGCCCTTTCTCCCTGGCTACCGTCGCCCGCGTCCGCCGTTTGGGCCGGTAGGGGCGGTAAAGGTCCTCCACCTCCGACAGGCGGGTCGCCTGGCGAATGGCCGCTTCCAGCTCAGGAGTCAGTTGTTCCAGTTCCGCAATGTGGCGGATAACATCCTCTTTGCGTTTTTCCAGATTGCGCAGGTAATTAACCCGTTCCGCAATCATGCGGATCTGGTTTTCATCCAGTTCTCCTGTGGCTTCCTTGCGATAACGGGCAATAAAGGGCACTGTATTTTCCTCATCCAGTAATTTGATGGTATTCTCCACCTGCCAGGGTTTTAGCCCTAATTCAGCAGCAATTAGATTGGCAAACACCAACCAGCCCTCCTTTTTCCTTTCTGCCTCAGGTTAATTATAACAGAAAAGGCCGGCAGGGAAAAACCGGCCAGCAGCGAATATTAACACTAATGGGAGCAGATGGAGGGAGAAAAAATGAGCAAAATCGCCGAAAACATCATCCTTAACTCCATTCACAATCAAGTGCTGGGTATAGACCGGGAAGGCCGAGTGATTGTCTATAATAAATCCTGTGAACGGGTTTTTGGCTGGCCGATGGAAGAAGCCCTTGGCCGCCACATTTCCGAGGTAGTACCTAAAAGCGGTTTAATTAAGTGCATGGAAACCGGCAAACCCCATATCGGCCGTAAATTTTACTCTAATGGCGCTTTGTTTGTGGCCAATCGCACCCCCATTATTGACCAGAATGGGGAAATTGTCGGCGCCATCGGGGTGGCCCAGGAAATCACGGAATTACAGACCATCGCCGATGAACTGGAAAGCGTCAAAGAATTGAAAGGCATCCTGGAGACAATCCTGGAAGCCGGATACGAGGGGTTTATTGTTATCAATGAAAAAGGCCAGGTCATCATGATCAATAACGCCTTTGCTGAACTGGTCGGTATCAACCCTAATGAAGCCATTGGGTTGCACATTTCCCAGGTGGTAGAGAATACTAAGATGGATACCGTCCTGGAAACTGGCACCCCTCAGATAGGGGAAGTAATCAAGCTAAAAGGTCGGGAAATGGTGGTCACCCGCCACCCTATTATCCGCGATGGCAAAATTATCGGTGCGGTGGGTAAGGTAATTTTTAAAGATGTCAATCAATTAATTGCCCTGGCCGATAAAGTTCAATCTCTGCGGCGGGAGCTGGATTTTTACAAGGAGGAATTAAAACGTTACCGAAGCATTCGTTACAGCCTGGATGACATCTGTGCCCAGAGTCCAAAAATGCACCAACTTAAAGAAACTATCCGCCGAGTAGCTCGCGGTCCTTCCACTGTCCTTATCCGTGGGGAAAGCGGGACAGGCAAGGAATTGATCGCCCATGCCATCCACCAGGAATCCCCTCGCCGCTCTGGACCTTTTATCAAAGTTAACTGTGCTGCTGTACCGGAAACCTTACTGGAATCAGAACTGTTTGGCTATGTAGATGGAGCCTTTACTGGCGCCCGCAAAGGCGGTCAGGCTGGTAAATTCGAATTAGCCAACGGGGGTACTATTTTCCTGGATGAAATCGGGGATATGCCTTTTGCCATGCAGGCCAAGCTGTTACGGGTATTACAGGAAAAGGAAATTGAGCGCCTGGGTGACAGCCGCCCCCGTAAAGTGGATATCCGCATCATTGCCGCCACTAACCGTAACCTGGAAGAGCTGATCGAACAGGGACAATTTCGTCAGGACCTCTACTATCGCCTGAATGTGGTTACCCTGAACGTACCGCCTTTACGGGAACGGAAAGAGGATATTCGCCTGCTGGTAGAACGATTTATTGAGAAATATAATAAACAGTTCGGCTTAAAAGTTACCCGCCTCTCTCCCCAGGTCTGGGATTTGTTCTTGACCTATTACTGGCCTGGAAATGTCAGGGAACTGGAAAATGTAATGGAACGAGCCTTCAATGTGGTAGAAGGACAGCAAATCGAGCTCAACCACCTGCCCCCCTATCTGCACCAGGGATCAGAAAAATCCGGCCTGGTAGATGGCACCCCATTACCGGAGTTACTGGCAAAAATCGAGGAAAAAGCCATCCGGGAAGCTCTGGAAATGTCAGGCGGCAATCGGGCCCAGGCTGCCAAACTGCTGGGAATCACCAGGGCCTGGCTCTATAACCGCCTGAAATACTATGGCATAGAATAAGGGGGTCCGGCAGGACACCCCTTACTTTTTCGCCGCTTCCACCAGCGCGGTAAACAACTTTAATTGCAGGGGGTCTTTGGCCCACATGGCTTCCGGATGCCACTGGACCCCCAGCACAAACTTGTGGTTTTCACTTTCTACCCCTTCGATAACCCCATCAGCGGCCTGGGCAGTCACTTTCAAGCCATAGCCCACCTTATTCACCGCCTGATGGTGCATGCTGTTAACCCGCACTTCCCGGCTTTGTAAAATCCGACTCAATAAACTACCATTCTTGATACTAACTTTATGACTGGCATACCAGCGCGGTGCTTCCTGGCGGTGTTTCAACACCCTGTCCAGCTGGCTATTGATATCCTGATACAGGGTCCCGCCCATGGCTACATTTAATACTTGCATACCCCTGCAGATAGCCAGAATGGCCAGATCTGCCTTCAAGGCCTGTTTGGTCAGTTCCAGTTCAAACAAATCCCGCTCTGGAGTAATCTCCCCCAGCCCCGGTACGGGTTCCTCATCAAAGAAAGCCGGATCCAGGTCACCTCCGCCACTTAAAATCAGGCCGTCCAGCATGTGTAAAATCTGTCCCGCGCATTCAGTACAGGCTGCCGGCAAAATTACCGGCATGCCGCCAGCCGCTTCCACCGCCCGAGCATAATCCACGTTCAGGGAATGGACTGTGCCATTATTAATCAAGTTACAGGTAATGCCAATAATCGGGCGCATCGCGGCCCCCTCCTTAAAATTCCAGTTTCTCATTCACTTCCAGACCGCCTTTGTTGATTACCAGTTCCAGTTTAATACTGCGGGCATTATCAGTAAAAACAGTACGGCCTAAGGGCAATATGAGCTGCCCTTCCTCCAGCTTCGGGGTCAGGGTCATAGTCTCACCCCGATCATTGGTGGCCGTTGCCGCAACTACCTCCAGCTCTGCTCCTTCTGTTTTCGCCGCCAGAATCACCGTGCCAGTGGCATAGTCAATGGTTTTCAGTTGCCAGACCTGGCCATCGATGGTCTGGGGCTGAGCCTGCTGGTCACTCAATTCGATATTGCCATTATCATCCTTGCTGTTAGTCATCCAGCCCAGCCATTCCACCTGCCAGGAAAATTTCTGCTGTTCAGTAGGTACTTCCATTCGCTTTAACATTAGAGCCGTGGGCAAGGTCTTCCCATCAGCAGCTACTGCCCAGAGAAACTGGTACTGACCTGGCCCGGTCTTATTCAGCTGGCTCACCTGGGAATGGCCGGTTACCTCTTCTTGCCCTTTCAAGAAGACAAACTCCATACCCTTTAATTCAGTATATTCCGGCTTTAATGTGATTGTTCCCTTGACTACATGCCCGAATTTTTCACCATAGATGGGATTGTCAGTGCTATTAAGGGAAACTTCAGAGATAGTAATATTTCCCACAGGGGTCGTGATAGTTTTCTCTAATTTCAGTACTTTGCTATCCATTTTTTCCTTATCTTCTTTTACTACCGGCTGTGTCTGAACCACCTGGGCCGGTTTGGTCCAAACGGGAGTCTTCACACCCTCCACTTTAGGAACTGGACTGGTACTATAAAAAATTGCGTGTCCGGCCAGACTTAATAAGGCCAGCAAAACTAACCCCGGAACCAGCCCTCCCTCTGCTTTTTGTTTTAATTGCAGTTCCTCCCCTTGACACTGGGCCATAGGCTCCATCCCCCCTAAAACCTTTACTATTTACTAAATATTCGCTCTTCTTCAATTAATTCCTGCCGTAACAATCAAAAAAGCCTTTGCCGGACTGGCAAAGGCCTTTCTGTTTTTAGTTTTTAGTAACGAGCCAGATAGTTGTCCAGTTCCCACTGGGTAACCTTGGTGCGGTAGTCATCCCATTCAGCAGTTTTGGCTTCCACATACTTGCTGAAAATGTGTTCACCCAGAGCTTCCCGGACCAGCTCGCTCTTTTTCATTTCTTCCAGCGCTTCTTGCAAGGAGCCGGGCAGGCTGGCAATACCTTCAGCAATTCTTTCTTCCTCGGTCATATCGTAGATATTGCGATTAGTAGGAGCCGGAGGCTCAATCTTGTTGAGAATACCATCCAGACCAGCAGCCAGAATCACAGTCAGAGCCAGGTAGGGGTTGCAGGCCGGGTCTGGGTTTCTCAGCTCAATCCGGGTGGACATGCCCCGTTTGGCCGGAATCCGAATGAGCGGACTGCGGTTTTTGGGAGACCAGGCTACATAGACAGGGGCCTCATAGCCCGGCACCAGCCGCTTGTAGGAGTTGACCAGCGGGTTGGTGATGGCCGCAATGGAACGGGCATGCTTAACAATACCACCGATAAAGTACATAGCATCCTTGCTCAGCTGGTACTCCCCATTGGGATCGAAGAAAGCATTCTGCCCGTTTTTGAACAGGGAGACATTGGTATGCATACCGGAACCGTTAATGCCAAAAACAGGTTTCGGCATAAAGGTGGCATGCAGATTGTGCATTTGAGCGATTGTGCGCACTACAGTCTTGAAAGTTACAATATTGTCTGCAGTCCGCAAAGCATCAGCGTATTTGAAGTCAATTTCATGCTGGCCTTCAGCCACTTCGTGGTGAGAAGCTTCGATTTCAAAGCCCATTTTTTCCAGGGTCAGAACCATATCCCGGCGGGCATTTTCACCCATGTCAACAGGAGCCAGGTCAAAATAACCGCCTTCATCATGAGTAATAGTAGTAGGTTTGCCCTTTTCATCCTTATGGAAAAGGAAAAATTCACATTCGGGACCCACATTCATGGTATAACCCAGTTCAGCGGCTTTAGCCAGCATCCGCTTCAGGGTACCGCGAGGACAACCGTCAAAGGGCTTGCCTTCAGGAGTATATACATCGCAGATCAAGCGGGCCACTGCACCATCCTGAGGCCGCCAGGGCAGAACCAGGAAAGTATCATAGTCAGGCTTTAAATACATGTCGGATTCTTCAATCCGCACAAACCCTTCGATGGAAGAGCCATCAAACATCATTTCCCCATCCAGGGCCTTTTCCAGCTGTTCAACAGTGATAGCCACATTTTTGACAGTGCCCAGAATGTCCACAAATTGCAGGCGGACAAACTTCACATTGTTTTCCTGGGCCAAACGCAGTACATCTTCTTTGGTTAATGCCATTTTTCCACACACCTTCCTTTACTATAATAAATATACAAAAAATACAAAACGCCTTCAGGACACACCAACATAATATTGCCGGTGAACCCAAAGGCGCCATTGCCCTAACCAAGATACCCCTTTGTATCTTGCCCAGTATTTAATTACATTATCAGTATAACATGCAGGGTAAATGTTGACAAGAGGTTTAAAAATGTATACAGGATTATTCAGCAAAAGCCAGAATTATAGCTCTGGCTACTTCTGCCTTGGTTTGACGTTTGTCCATAGCCAGTTTTTGAATATAGCGATAAGCCTGTTCCTCTGTCATCTGACGGTACTTAATCAGCATGGCCTTAGCCTGATCCAGCAATTTACGGGTTTCCAGGTCGTCTTTTAAAGACTGAATCTCCCGGATCAGCTCCTGACTCTGACGAAAGCGGGCCAGAGCCAGGTCCACTGCCGGCAGCAAATTCAGTTCATTTACCGGCTTCAATAAATAGGAGACAGCCCAGCTGGTCTGTACTATTGTTCGCAGCTCCTCTGCTTGAGAATAATTGGCCAGTACCAGTACAGGGGCCAGCCGTTCCTGGTCCAGAATGCGCACCAGTTCCAAATAAGGCAAGCCAGGCAAATTGGTAGCCAGTACCACCAGATCTGGCTGAGTAGCCCGGGCCAGGGTCAAAGCCGTGGCACTGTCACTGGCCTCCCCAATAACAATAAAGCCAGCCCGGCTTAAAATTTCCTTGATTTTATTTCTGGTTCTGCCATCTTTTTCAGCTACCACTGTGCGCAACTGCACCGTTCTTTCCTCCTCTCCACTCCTTTATTTTAGCAGAAAAGCCTGCCCCTGAACAGGGCAGGCTTTCTCTCCTGCTATATTTCTTCCAACCCCAGGCTGATAGCAATAGCCCGGTTAACTTTTTCCATGATCTCCTCATCCAGAGTACTAACTTTCTCCCTCAGCCGGCTTTTATCGATGGTGCGAATCTGTTCCAGCAATATCACAGAATCCTTTTCCAGACCGCTGATTTTAGCTTTAATCTCCACATGGGTGGGGAGTTTGGCTTTACTGATCTGGGAAGTAATGGCCGCCACTATGGTGGTGGGACTATGCTGGTTGCCAATATCATTTTGCAGGACCAGAACTGGTCGAGTTCCGCCCTGTTCTGAGCCCACCACCGGGCTAAGCTCTGCGTAAAAGATATCACCGCGGCGAATCCGCATACTTATTCCCCCTCTGCCGCTTGCCACAGGGGAAGGGTTCCATCGACCTCCAGGCCCATATACTCGTTAGCCAGAGACAGGTTAATCGGGGCCATTTCCATATAGCCGCGGATCATTTGCTCCCTGATCTGCCGTTTTTTTCGTTCTGCTATATAGTGCTGGACAGCTTCACGAAATAACTGGCTGCGGTTCAGTTTTTCCGCTGAAGCCAGACCATCCACCTCAGCCAGCAATTGATCGGGCAGGCTGATCATCACCCTTCTGGATTCAGCCAAGCTCCACACCCCCTGTTAGGTTCATACCGTATATCAAGAGACCATGCTTTATTATATACGCCTACCATAGTATTGTCAATATTGGCAGACCCTATACACTAAATATGGATGGCCAGGTCATGGGCTGCCTCTGCTGCCTCCAGCATAGCTTCCGCCAGGGTGGGGTGAGCATGAACTGTGCGGGTAATCCCCGCAAGTCCCAAACGGTTGACCAGGGCCAGAGTTCCCTCAGCGATCAGGTCGCTGGCGTGGGGCCCTATAATATGCCAGCCCAGAATTTCCCCGCTTTCCGCCTCAATAACGATTTTGACAAATCCCTCAGTTTCCCCCATGGCCTGGGCTTTACCAATAGCCATAAAGGGAAATTTGGCAGTTTTAACTTTATATCCTCTGGCTTCTGCTTCCAGGGCAGTCAAACCCACCGTAGCAATTTCCGGTCGGGTAAAAATACAGGCTGGAACCTCTTCCACTTTGAGGGGCGGCAGTTCCTTGCCCAGGATATGGGCTACTGCTACCAGGCCCTGATAACTGGCTACATGGGCCAGCTGCAGTTTGCCGGTAATATCCCCGATAGCATATATACCCGGCACGCTGGTACGTCCATATTCGTCTACCAGCACCTCTCCTCTTTCTCCCAAAGCTACTCCTAAATTCTCCAGGCCAATACCTCTGGTATTGAGCTGACGACCAATCGAAATCAAAACCAGGTCAGCCGCTACTTTTTCCCCGTTGGACAAAGTAAGAGTAATTTCCTCCCCCTTTTCCACCTGTTCCACTTTAACCCCGGCTTTGACACTGATGCCAGCTTTACGGAAGATAACTCCCAGTTGACGGCTGATTTCCGGATCCACTGTGGGCAGAATGGATTTCATAGCTTCGATTACCGTAACTTCATTGCCCATTTCCCGGAAAATCGAGGCAAATTCACAGCCGATAACACCGCCACCGATAATCGTCAGGCGCCTGGGAATCTCCATCAGATTCAAAGCCTCATTACTGGTGATTACCCGCTGGCCATCATAACCCAGGTCTGTAATCAGTGCCGGTTCGGAACCTGTAGCCAGTATGATGTTTTGTCCTGTCAGTACCAGCTCTTCTCCTTCTGGTGTATTTACCGTGACCTGGTTAGTTCCCGTTAAACGTCCAGTTCCTTTTACCAGGGTAATTTTATTCTTTTTGAACAGGAAGTGAATTCCCTTTACCAGCCGTGCTACCACCTGATTTTTACGATTTAAAATCTTTTCCCATTGGATCTGGACCGGCCCGGTCTCGAGTCCCCAATCAGCTGCTTCCTTTAACTGGGCCATCCGCCCTGCCGCCGCAGTAAACACTTTGGTGGGAATACAGCCCCGGTTCAGACAGGTACCTCCCAGTTCTTCTTTTTCCACCACTGCTACCCTGGCTCCCCACTGAGCCGCCCGGATAGCAGCTACATACCCACCAGGACCACCGCCTAAAATGACAATGTCGTAATGCATACTGTTACCTCCCTGTCTTGTCTTCCTATGGTGGACCACCTCTATTATTGTACCTGAAAATACTGACAAATGCTATCCTCATATTGTTTATTGCTATGGCCCAAGTGCCACCAAATAGGTAAAAATTAGACAAATTAACCAGCCCACTTGTTCTGACAACAACATAAATTAATACAGATATAAAGGGAAAACAAGGAGGAATAAGGAAAATGACTAATGAAGGACATAATTACCTCACCTTATCAACCGGGGTAGTTAGAAAAGATGCCTCCACTACTCAGGTCCGCATCAATTCCGTGAACCTGGACCCTGATGATCAGCGACAAATAACTATCCAGGTTTTTGACTGGACCACAGGCAGTCCCACCCAAATCGGCACAGATATTAATGTTACTCTTAACCCTAATAAGTCAAACAGCTCGACTGTAGCTTTGTTAGTCACCGTTACCGATTATGAAATCAGAGTTAAAGTTCCCAATGATGAAGATGTCATTGTCAATACCTTTGGCGAAACTGCCTTAGGGGTTATGATTGGTGCTAATACTGTTTTGTTTAAAGATCTGGTCAAACTAAGCCTGGTATAATGTAAAAAGGAGGGCACTTTAGCGCCCTCCTTCTTGATTTTTCCTTATCCTACATATAACTGCCCGTAAGGCCGGGTAGAAACTGGACGGAGTTTGAAAAACTGCTCTCCCATGATAGCATCCAGCTCCAGGCTGAAGTCCTGACAGTACTCAGCTAGAATAGCCCGCAATAATTGCAGGTCTTCAGTATCAGCTGGAAAAATGCTGCACTCTTTGCCCAGTTGAGCAGGATCCACTTCTCCCCGCAGATAGATGACACCACCGTGCATGCCTGTACCAACCAGTTCCCCTACCAGAGGCTGGTTAGGCTGCCGGTCCAGTCCCAGTACCACCAGTATACCCCCGGCCATGTATTCACCCAGGAAGTCGCCGGCACTACCGCCGATCACCATTACCGGCCGTTGCTGCTGGTATTCCTTCATGTGGATACCTACCCGGTAGCCCACACTGCCGCGGATGAAAAGTTTGCCTCCCCGCATGGCATAGCCGAGAACATCCCCGGCCTGACCATGGATGACAATTTTACCCGCATTCATGGTGTTGCCGATGGCATCCTGGCCATTGCCGTGGACGATGATGGTAGGACCATCCAGAAACGCCCCCAGATCAGACCCCGGGGTTCCCTGGACGGTGATGGTTATATCAGCACTGATACCGGTCCCAAGATAGCGCTGACCATTGATATTTTCCAGCAAAAATTCCCGTTCTCCTGCCGCTACCTGGGCTTTTAGCCACTGGTTCAAGTCTTTATAGTGCATTCCTTTCCCATTCAGTTTCTGCATTCCCTGTCCCCCCCTTAGCGGCCGGCATGTTTTAAGCCCAGAATCTCCATTTCTTCCGCAGTCAGGCCCACAGCCCGCAGCCGTTCCCGACTGCCCCGCAGGCTTTCTACGGCATTGACCCCCATGGCCCCCAGTATTTCCTTAATTTCCAGGGACCAGCCCCGAATCAGATTGGTCAGCTGTTCCGCTCCCCACTCCGGATCCAGCCGTCTGGTCAGGTTGGGGTCCTGGGTAGCAATACCCCAGGCACAACGACCGGAATAGCATTTCTGGCACATGGTACAGCCCAGAGCAATCAAGGCCGCAGTACCGATCATGACGGCATCAGCCCCTAATGCCAGGGCCTTGACCACATCGGCACTGTGGCGAATACCCCCCCCGGCGATAATGCTGACCCGGTTGCGGATTCCTTCCTGGCGCAAACGATCATCAACAGCAGCCAGAGCCAGTTCAATAGGGATGCCGACATGATCCCGAATCATGGCTGGCGTGGCCCCGGTACCGCCCCGAAAGCCATCGATAGTGATAACATCGGCTCCAGACCGGGCTATGCCGCTGGCGATAGCAGCTACATTGTGCACAGCGGCGATTTTTACCGCTACCGGTTTGCTGTAATTGGTAGCCTCTTTGATGGCAGTAATCAGCTGGGCCAGGTCCTCAATGGAGTAGATATCATGGTGAGGGGCCGGTGAGATGGCATCTGAACCCACTGGAATCATACGGGTGCGGGAGACTTCCCCATCCACTTTCTCCCCGGGTAAATGGCCGCCAATACCGGGCTTGGCCCCCTGACCCACCTTGATTTCCACCATGGCAGCCTGGTTGAGATATTCCGGGGTAACGCCAAAACGCCCGGAAGCCACCTGCACAATAGTATTCTGCCCATACTGATACAACTCAGGATGCAATCCGCCCTCCCCGGTATTATAAAGGATCCCGGCTGCCGCTGCCGCTTTGGCCAGGGCCCGGTGGGCATTCAGGCTAATGGCACCAAAGGACATAGCGGCAAATACCAGAGGTGTTTCCAGCTTGATCTGCGGCGGCAGCGGCTCTGCCAGCCGGTAACCACCAGGCCCTTCCACCACCTTGATGCCATCGGGGCGAGAACCCAGATAAGTGCGCAATTCCATGGGTTCCCGCAAGGGGTCCAGGGAAGGATTGGTTACCTGACAGGCATCTAAGGCAATGTGATCAAAATAGTTTTTCCAGGGCTTGTCATTGCCTGTGGCAGTCAGCAGCTTGGCGCCCGTAGCCGCCTGTTTTTTCACATTATTGATTACCCGGGGTTGCCAGTGGGCATTCTCCTTGAAAACCGCCGGGTTTTGTGTAATATAAATACAATCCTCCGGACAGACGAACATACAACGGCGACAGGCCACGCAGTCCCGGTGTTTGGCTACCACCCGGTCCTGCCAGGACAGGGCCCCGAAGGAACATTCCCTGACACAGCGTTGACAGCGGCGGCAGCGGTCATGTTCGATAACTACCCGAAATTCTGCTGCAATGCTTTTCATCAGACCTCTACCCCCTCTTCCAGTTCTACCAGTACCGGTTCGCCACCTCTGGGGGCCCAGACCCGATCGGGAGCCGGGCAAATTTCCCGAATAGCACTTTCCTCACTGGCCAGGAAGAACAGATCATCCTTTTCTGCCGCTACCATGGGCCGGAGTTTAATGCGGTCAGACAGTCCCAGCATGCCCCGGCTGTGGCCCAGAATAATGCTGAAGGGGCCGTTAAGAAGAGCCGAACCATAGACCTGACGGATAGCTGTAATCAGCTCTTTTTCATCCGCTGGCAAGCGGTCAATTTTATGCCAGAATTCAGGTGCCACCGCTTTGGCCGCAATGGCAAATGGCAGTTTCTGTCTTCTCACCATCAGGTCGAAGATATATGTTACTACTTCTGTATCGGTTTGTAAATTGCATTTATAGCCAAACATCTCCAGATAACGTTTATTAATGCCATAGCTGGTGATTTCCCCATTATGAACTACCGACCAGTCCAGCAGGCAAAAGGGATGGGCCCCACCCCACCAGCCGGGAGTATTGGTGGGGAAACGGCCATGGGCAGTCCAGAGATAGGCTTCATATTCTTCCAGCCGGTAGAAGCGGCCGATATCTTCCGGGTAGCCGACCCCCTTGAATGCTCCCATGTTTTTGCCGGAAGAAGCCACAAAGGCACCGTCGATCTGGTTATTGATATACATAACCACATCTACTACAAAATCCCTCTCATCTTTCAGGAAGCCGTTAACATTCAGCGCCTCTGGCCGCACCCGCAGAAAATAACGCCACAAAATCGGGCTTTCCCCGATTTGGGGCAAAGGCCGGGTGGGAAGAGGTTCCGAACCATCAATGAAAAAATATTCCCGAATATACATTTCGGTATTGATTTTCGCTGTTTCTGAGTGATACATCATATGGAAAGCATAATGGTCCTTATATTGCGGATAAATGCCGTAGGCTGCAAAGCCGCCGCCCAGTCCGTTGGAGCGATCATGCATCAGGGCAATGGATTGGATTATTGCCTCTCCGTTCATGCGCCGGCCTTTCCGGCTCATGATCCCACTGATAGCACAGCCTGATGGAATGCGTGGTCTAATTCCCAGCATGCTTCTCACCTACCTATTGTACAAATTATAAAAATGATAGGTTTTATTATAACATTGAAGGAAAGTTTATGTCTATGAACGCAATGTATGAATACAGTATATATTTCTAACAGGCTGCCAGACATTTTTTGGCTTTTTCTATAACATAGTTTTCTAGATGGTTGACTGTCTGCCAGTCAATTTCCAAATGTTCCTTATTAATTTCAACCAGTACCCGTAGAAATTGGCCCAGACTTGTATTCCCAGCCCTTTCTCCTAAACCGCCAGCCGTTGTGTTAATCCATAATGCGCCGGCTTTGTATGCGGCTAAAGCGTTGGCTGTTGCCAGACCAAAATCATTGTGGCCGTGAAACTCAATGGGTATAGAAACTTTTCCTCTTAAAAAATGGATCATTTCAAAAGTTCGAAAAGGGTCTAAGATGCCTACAGTATCGGCCACTCTTAACCTGGTAGCCCCAAGTTTTTCTGCTTCCTGGGCTAATTGGGTTAAAAAAAACAGGTCGGCGCGTGAAGCATCTTCAGCACCGACACTAAACTGGCATCCCTGTTGTCTGGCAAAAGACAATACTTCCCGCAACTGACCTAATACCCAGTGGCGATCTTTTTGTAATTTATAACGAATCTGAATATCCGAGGCAGGGACAGAAATGTGTATCAATTTAAAACCACATTGTATAGATTGCAAGATATCACATTTTCTGGCCCGGTTCCAGGTAATGAGTTTGGCCTTTAAATTTATTTCTGCTAATTTTTTCAATGAGCGCTGTTCAATTTCCCCCATTGCCGGAATCCCTGCCTCAATAAAATCTACACCTATCGCATCCAGCCATCTGGCTATCAATATTTTATCTTCAATCCCAAAAACTACACCTGCTGCCTGTTCCCCATCTCTCAAGGTAGTATCAATAATCTTCAGTGTCATGCTAACCGCCCCCAGATTTGTTGGCCTTTTTCCAGCAGAAGCATTTTATCAGCCAGATATTCCCCTTCCTGCAGGTCGTGAGTAACTACAATCATAGGAATCTGCCAGCGTTTTTGCATTTGTTTCAATTCCCGTTGTATAGTTTTTCTTAAATCCCAATCCAGTGCTGACATTGGTTCATCCATTAACAATAAATCAGGAGCCGAGACTAAAGCCCGTGCCAGTGCCACTCTTTGCTTTTCTCCCCCTGATATGCTGCCCGGGTAACTAGTTAACAAAGGTCTGATTCTTAAGATATCAATTATTTCATCGAAATCCACCGTGGTTTTTCCTTTCCGCCTCATACCGTACAGGATATTTTCTTTCACCGATAGATGAGGAAAAAGGGCAAACTCTTGAAAAACAAACCCGATCCCCCGTTTTCTCACCGGTAACTGCAACCCTTGTTTATGAGAATAAAAAATCTTTTCTCCAAACTTAATTAAACCTTTCTCCGGGGTAACAATACCAGCGATACAGTGCAAAATCGTACTCTTACCTGCACCAGAAGGACCATAAATGACCAAAACCTCATTAGTGATTTGAAAGTTAACGTTCAAATCGTACATAGGCATTTTTTTGTAAAAATTGGCCTGCAACATCCTTATCCTCCATCCTGTATTGTTTTTTAATCAATGGGATCCATGAATTTAAACTATAAATTAAACAGAAACAAATTAATACTAAAATGCTAACCAGTATACCAGCTTTCTGCCAGTTCCCTTCCTCCACTGCATAATATACTGCTGTAGCAAGGGTTTGGGTTTGTCCTGGAATATTGCCAGCAATCATTAATGTGGCCCCAAACTCCCCCAGTGCTCTGGCTAAACCCATAATCAGTCCCGAAACAATCCCTGGCCAGGCAAGGGGTAAAGTAATAGTCCAAAAAACTCGCCATTCTCCTGCCCCCAAACTCCTGGCTGCCATTTCCAGCTGTTCATCAATAGCGTCAAAACTATAGCGCATACTCTGATAAATAATGGGAAAAGCAACTATCGTCGCTGCCAGGAATGCACCTAACCAGGTAAATACTATCTGGATATTCAGCACTTCTTTTAGCCAATGGCCCAGTAACAACAGCCCAAAGCCTACTACGGAAGGAGGTAAAACCAGCGGTAAAATAAAGATGCTTTCCCAGATTTGTTTTAAATAAATTTTTCTTTTACTCATTATCCAGGCCAATGGTATTGTCAGCAACAAATTTATTCCTACTGCCAGAAGGGCAATTTTTAAAGATAATAACAACGGACTCCAATCAATAGTATTCATCTTAGTCCATCCCTTTCTTAAAACCATATTTCGTAAAAATTGCTTGACTTTCCCTTTGTAACAGAAATCGAGCAAATTCTCGCGTCTCTCGTAGATTTGTTGCTTCATTTAATATAGCCATTTGGTAAACGATTGGACTGTGTAGTTTCTTGTTCGCAATAGCAGTAACCTTTAGGTTGTTAAATTTATACACATCCGTTCGATATACTAAACCTGCGTCAGCATTACCTGTTGCCACAAACAAAGCAACCTGGCTGGCGTCTTTTGCAAAAACTATTTTTTCATCAACCTTTTCCCACAGCCCTAGAGCTTCTAGTACCTCCAGACCATATTTCCCCACAGGCGCTGAAGAAGGTAAAGCTATACTAATCAGTTTTACCTCTGATTGTTTCAAATCATTAAAATCTTTAATCATGTTATTATCTTTAGTTGTAACTAAAACCAGTTCATTCCTTAAAAAATCAAAAATTTCAGCAACCTTTTTTTGGCTATACAAATCCTGAACAGGTTCTATCCCGGCTGAAAGAAAAAGATCTATTTGCGCTCCATGCAATATTTGCTCTTTTAAGGTCTCTGAACCGCCATAGACAATTTTTATCTTAATGTTTTTGTTTTTTTGTTCATATTTTGTTGCCACTTCATCCAGGGGTTCTCTTAAACTGCTGGCAGCCGCTACCACTATAACTGGCGATTCAACAGCATCAGGTTTGACTAACCTGCTCCAACCGCCTATTGTGATAAGCAGGAAAAGGAAAATAATAATCCAGCTTCTCATAACTACCCATCCTTTTCGCATTGGCCAAGATAATGATCAAAAGTTTCAGCAACCATAGGGCCCAGCGCCCAGATCCCCTTGATTCCCTTTTGTTTCAATTTGGTTAAAGCTCCTAATCCAATGCGAACTGCCAGAACCAGCTGGCAGTCGGAAATTAGCTCAATAGTTTGATCCATCAGAGATTCATCCCCTGCTGATACGGGACAGGGTGGCCGATTGGCTCGTATATCCACTAATTTATACCCCTCATCCACAACCTCAAAAATATAAAACTTTCCCGCTCTGCCAAAGTGTTGATTGATAACTTTTCCATCACTGCTGGCCACAGCAAATTTTTTGATCATAATTGGACTCCTCCTCTCCCAGTAAACCGATAGCATCAGCCCGACACTGGCGACAATGATCCATTTGTGGTATAAATACCCTGTTTTGCTGGCGGATTCTTAATAATTCTTCCGGAGAAGGAGGGGTTAAATGAGCAAAATCCGCCTGAGGTATTAATGGCATAATATTCATCACATATACCCCTAAGTCTCGCATTACCCGGGCTATTTCGCTCACGTGATGATCATTTATACCCGGGATTAAAACTGTGTTAACTTTAACAACTATCCCATGTTTTACTGCTGCTTCAATTCCCATCAACTGGTTGGATAATAGCTTGCTGGCACCAGACAGGCCCCGCAAAATTTGACCTTTATATAAAACCCAGTCATAGATTTGATTTCCTATGGTAGGATCCACAGCATTAACAGTTACTGTTAAACTATCGATTCTCAAAGCTTTTATTTCCTCAATATAATCAGGTAGCAGTAAACCATTGGTACTTATACACTTGAGCAGCCCCGGGGCATGTTCATTAACCAGGCGAAAAGTTTCAAAGGTTTCTTTATTTGCCAAAGGATCCCCAGGTCCAGCTATGCCTACAACGCTAATGCGTTCGTCTTTCTCCAGAATTTCTTTAAGCCTGTATATGGCCTGCCAGGGTTTTAACAAAGTACTGGCCACCCCGGGCCGATTTTCATTGGCACAATCATATTTCCGCGAACAATAACGGCATTTAATATTACAACGGGGAGCAACCGGCAAATGCACGCGCCCTTTTTTCCCGGCTACTTCTTTATTTAAGCAAGGATGTTCAGTTATTTTTTGTTCACACCACATCTTTACTCCCACCTTTATAAAAAATCAGGAGCCTCAAAACCGAGGCTCCTTTGCCTTCCAGTATCACCGTTTTACTATTTAAGTGCTTCCTTTCCTTTTTCTGAAGTCCTAATCCGTACTACTTCCTTGATAGGACAGACAAAGATTTTGCCATCCCCGTAATAACCAGTTTGATTGACTCTGATAATGGTGTCTACAACCTGCTGGACATCTTCGTCAGCAACTATAATGTGCAATAATCGTTTGGGAATAAAGGAGTAGGTCGCCTCCTCGGAATACCTTTCACTAATTATTTCTCCCATTGGCGGATCAATTTCACTTAAAATACCTTTTTGTTTACCTCGACCACTGACACTGTATAAATGAAAAGCATTAAACCCCAAACCATCCAGAGCTGCCTTGGTTTCCTGAATTTTAGAGCGGCGGAGAATAGCCATCACTTCTTTCATAATTTCTCCCTCCCCGCTATAAGCCTTTGCTGCCGGTTCTGATAGTATAAACTTCCTCTACGGGCGAAACAAAAATTTTACCATCACCGATATTGCCGGTTCGAGCCGTATTTTCAATAATCTTAACTGCTTTATCTGCTTCTTCATCCTGAACAACCAGCATTAATTGAACTTTAGGAAGCTCGTCATAAACAATTGGTCCCACTTGAATTCCTTTTTGCCTGCCCCGCCCAAAAACATACATTTTGGTCAAGGAAATAAAACCGGCATTTGCCAGTGCTTCCACTGTTTGTTTTTCTCTTTCCGGCCGGATAATCGCCCTGATCATTAACATTTTGTTTCCCTCCTTAACTTTTTTTGTTCAAGTTCCAGATAAGCGTTGGCCCACAAATCCAGTAACCGCATTGCTCCTTCATAACCTACAATCAACTGACGCTGACTGCCAAATCGGTCATCCACCGGGAAACCAGTCCGAACCAGGGGTATTCCCTCTGTCCGTTCGATATATTCCCCATCCGAGCCTCCAATCAATAAATCAGCTTTACTTTGTCTAACTGCCTGTCTGATTTCGGTAAAATCAGCCCGGTTTAAAATTACAGGTCGCCTGGTTAAATTTCGGGTAAGTTGTTCCAAGCGCTGGACAGTCTCAGGATTATCACCGCCAATACTTAAAACAGCCGGCTGCATTCCCAGTTCCAGGGCAAAGCCAGTTAGGGCCTCAACCAGATCAGCATCTCCATAAATAGCCGGGCGTTTGCCGAAGAGAACTTTGTGGGCATCCACCATAGCGTCCAGCAGGCGATTTCTTTCTTTTTCGATTTCCGCCGGCAAGGATTGCAAGCCTTTCAATCTAAGCAGTTGACCCACAAGACGATCGGTTCCTTTGAGCCCGACAGGCAAGGGTATTCGTTCCAAAGGAACAGCAAATTCCTTTAATAAATAATCTCCCACAGTTTCCATTTTTGAAGAGCTTAATCCCATTTGTATGGTATAACGGGCCTGAGCCAATCTTCGGATTTGAGTTAAAGGGGTACCTCCCTCTGGAATAAGAGGATAAGAGATAGTAGCTCCCCCATCCAGAGTCTCAGAGTAATCAGGAAAGAAAACAGCTTCTACTTCAATGGTTGCCAGCAAGCGCTTGAGATAGCGGATATCGGCCGGTGAAATTATGCTCGGGATCAAGTTAAGATCATAACAGTTTTTTTGTTGCGGGGGCTTAACTAAATGTTTGGCTATCTGGTAGATCGCTGTATAATAACCTTCCAGATGAGTACCAGCATAACTGGGGGTAGAAACAGGTACTACCTCCACGCTGGCTGTCTTTCCTTCCTTTTTCAGCTTCTCAACCATTAGTTCTACATCATCACCGATAGTTTCCGCCAGACAGGTAGTAGGAATGCCAATCATCTGTACCGATTGATATTGACGCAGAATATTGGCAAAAGCTCTCTCCAAATTGCTTCCTCCGCCATAAATGGCGTCTTTTTCTGTTAACGCCGTGGAAGCTATATCTACCGGTTCATTAAAATGTCCGCCTAAAAAGCGTCTCATATAAGTAGCACAGCCCTGGGAGCCATGCAGGAGGATAACAGTAGCTTCCACCCCTTTTAACGCTAGTACCGCTCCCAAAGGCATACACAGTTTGCAAGGATTGACTACAGCTTTGTACTCATGCTCAGCCATAGACATCACTCCTTGTCATCCGGGCAGCAGTTACCAGCTGGGACCAGACCGGGCTGAGCACAGTTGCTGCAACTTCACGGGCAAAATTGAGCATACCCTCATAGCCGGCAAAACTTTTCTTCCGTTCATGGTTAAAATCCACAAACCCCTTACCCGCCTTATAGGCCAGAGGTCGTTCTTTAACACCTCCAACAAGGACATCAGGCTGAAATTCAGCTAAAAAAGCGGATAGCTCCAGGGCTCCAGCATCATCAATTATTACTCCTGTGTCTCCAAGCTCACGCTGAATTTGCTTGTATTCCTCAGCTTTCCCCGTCTGAGAACCAGCGATAACAACTTCCATTCCCAGATCCCGGAACATTTTAATTAAAGAGATGGTTTTAAATGCTCCTCCCATATAAACTGCTGCTTTTTTGCCTTTAAGCATCTGCTTGTATTGTTGTAATTCCCAGGTGATTAAATCTCTTTGTTTTATGCAAAAACGACGGGCACGATATACGATTTCCTCATCCTGGCTGGCGAAAAACTGAGCAATATCCATCAACGCTTGTTCTGTATCCTGCAACCCGGCAAAACTTACTTGAAGATAAGGAATACCGTATTTTTCTTTCATTTTCCTGGCAAGGTAGGTCATTGATCCGGCACACTGAACCACATTTAATTTCGCCGTATGAGCGCGGGCAATCTCATCTACCCGGCCATCTCCAGTGAGTGTGCTAACCACCTCTATTCCCAGAGCCTCAAGATAGTTTTTGATCACCCAGAGTTCTCCGGCAAGATTAAACTCTCCTAAAATGTTGATACTTAAGGGTGAAACAGGGGGAGGAGCAGGGTGGGTGCCGATCAGTTTCAATAAGGCGTCACAGGCTGCCCGGTACCCTGCTGATTTGTTGCCCATAAATCCTTCTGACTGCACCGGAATAACACGAATTCCTGTTTCAGCTTGAATTTGCTTGCAGACGGCCTGCAAATCATCGCCAATGATTCCGGCAATACAAGTAGCATAAACAAATACTGCCTGTGGCCGGTAATCGCGAATTATTCCGCGCAAAGCCCCTGCCAATTTGGCTTCCCCGCCGAAAATCACATCTTTTTCCTGCATATCGGTGGAAAAACTGTTACGATACAAATCCGGTCCGGAGGTTAGACTGCCACGAATATCCCAGGTGTAAGCAGCACAGCCTATTGGCCCGTGAACCAGATGAGCCGCATCAGTAATTGGGTTTAATACCACTCTGGCGCCACAATAGACACACCCTCTCTGACTTAAAGCCCCTGCCAGGGAATTTACATCACAAACAACATCTGCTTCCTTATCCTTACGCTGGTAGCAGATTTGTTTTTCCCGGTCAGGCAGCAGGATATTTTTACAGTTTAATGCCATAATCTTTCCCTCCTTTCCGGAATAAAAACCTTACTGAACCAGCTCCAATCTGTGTTTTTCAATAAACATATCTTTCCAATCAAGCAGGGTATTGCCAATACGCTCGGCCAGCCAGGCCATTCCCCGGTAACCAACTAGAGGAAAATGCTGCAAATTAGCCCGATCCAGGACAGGAAAACCAACGCGAACCAGAGGTATTTTTTCTTCCCGGGCGATAAATTTTCCGTAGGTATTGCCCAGCAGTAAATCTACCTTTTCTTCCTTAATCCAGCCATGCAAAGTAAATAAATCCGCTCCATTTGCAACCCTGGCTTCAGGAGTCAGGGCCTCAACCTGCCGTTGCCAGCTGTCACTCCTGGTTCCGGTTACTACATAGGCTGGAATCAGGCCCAGGGTTTTGGCCATACCCACCAGCGCCAGGGTAAGGTCGGGATCTCCATAGATAGCCACCCGTTTACCATACCAGTGAGCATGGGCATCCAGTAACATATCCATCAACCGTCCTCTTTCCTCTTCCAATTCAGGCGGAATTGGTTTTCCTGTATATTTGGCCAGGGTCATCAAGAATAGGTCTGTATTTTCAACCCCAATCGGCACAGGTAGCACTTCTAAGGGCACTTTAAATTTTTCTTCCAGATACTCTCCAGCTAAGAGATTGGCTTCTTCTCCCAGGGCAATGGTAACCTGAGCATTGGCCATATCTTTAATGTCTTCGGTCCGGGTGCCACCGTCCTGATAAAGCTTTAATTCTCCAGTCATGGGCGCATCCAGCACACCGGACACATCAGGCAAGACAATAGCGTCAATGTCCATCAAGCTCAAGATGCGCTTTATTTCCCGCACATCCCCCGGGTTCACAAAGCCTGGAAGCAAATTGATTCTGGAGTTTTTTTCGCCTGGTGTGGCCAGGGCTTCTACCGCTGCTTTGATCATATTGGCAAAACCAGTGATATGACTGCCTACATAACTGGGCGTACTGGCACTGAAGATAATCAAATCTTCCGGTACTTCCCCTGTTTTCTTCAGCTCGGCAATAATTCCAGGAACATCATCCCCAATGGTTTCCGCTGAACAGGTAGTGTGCACAGCCACTACCTGCGGTCGATATATCTTAACCAGGTTTTTAATACCCTGCTTTAAGTTGGCACTTCCCCCAAAGACCACCTGGCCTTCAGAAAAGGAGCTGGTTGTACAGAGGGCCGGTTCCCGAAAATGCCTGGATAAATGCATGCGCAGATAAGAGGCACAACCCTGGGATCCGTGGCTGTGAGGCATACAGCCATGAATCCCCAGAGCCGCATAAACGGCTCCAATGGGTTGACAGGTTTTAACGGGATTAACGACTAATGCTTCCCGCTCAACAGCGTAATTGACTGCCTTCATCTTTTTCCCCTCCTGTTTACATACTTGCCCAGGGTGGAGTAATTTGTTTCCACAGGGGATTGTTAATAGCCATATCCATATCCCGGGCAAATTGGATTGCTCCTTGAAAGCCAGTATAGGGCCCGCTATAGTCGTAAGAATGGAGCTGGCGGGAAGGTATGCCCATTTTCTGGGTCACATACCGGTCCTTAATCCCGGACAAAAACAGATCAGGTTTAATTTCTTTAATTAGAAACTCAGTTTCATAGTGGTTAAGATCATCTATTACAAAGGCCCCTTCTTTCATGTGCACCATCATGCCTTCGTAATTCATCAGGTGGTCAGGTAGTTCATGTTTTTTGCGCTCAATAAACTGTTCATCAAAAGGGGGTTTATGGCCTGGTTGCAGCTTAAAGGTATAATCATCAATGGTTTTATGATAGGGATGGGGTTTGATTTCAGGAATGATTTTTCTACCCTCATAATCATCCCGGTGGGCAAACTGGTAGCCCGCCATAATAACTTCCATCCCTAAATCAGCGCAAAGCTCCTGATAATGATGAGAACGGGAACCACCGGTAAAAATCATAACCTTTTTGCCTTTTAGCCGTTGCCGGTAGTATTCCAGTTGCGGCTGAATGGCCGCCAGTTCCTCGGCTATCACTTTTTCCGTATTAGCGGTTAATTGTGGATCATCAAAAAACCTGGCCATTTCCCTTAAAGATCTAATGGTTGCTTCAATACCGATGTAGTTAACTTTCAACCAGGGCACTCCATATTTTTGCTCCATCATCTGGTTGGAATAATTGATGGAACGGTGACACATCAGGATAGATAGTTTAGCCTGATGAGCTCTGGCCAGGTCCTCGTATTTGGCATCACCGGTAAACACGCTGACTACCCGGTAGCCGATTCGCTCCAGCAAGGGCTTAATGACCCAGACATCACCCCCGATGTTATATTCACCGAAGATATTAATATCAAATGGAGTTGGATTTTCCAGTTCCTGAGTCCCTACAACCCTGGTAATCACTCCGTTATTGGCAATATGGTGGCCTGCTGACTGGCTTACGCCTTTGTACCCTTCACAGCTGAAAGCCAGCACTTTCACCCCCAGTTCCTCTTCGGCCTTTTTTGCTACGGAATGAATATCATCTCCGATTAAGCCCACAGGGCAAGTAGCATAAATCCCGATGTATTTAGGTTTAAAGATTTCATAAGCTTCCTTTATCGCCTGATAGAGCTTCTTTTCTCCACCGAAAACAATGTCCTTTTCCTGCATATCAGTGGAGAGGCAATAGTGATTGAAATAATCATAACCTTCTTCGGGAGTGGCAAAATGTCTTCTCGTGTTCCAGGTATAGAAACCGCAACCAATCGGGCCATGGGTTATATGCAAAACGTTTTTGATCGGTCCCATCACCACTCCTTTACAGCCGGCATAAGTACAGCCCCGGTTGGTCATAATGCCAGGAATAGTGGAAACATCCGCCAGAATGTGCTGGTCAGGAGCAGCCGGGTCAATTACCACCATATGTTGTTTTCTTTCCTTGGCAATTTTAGACGGATAATATTCTAACATCTTTTCAAGGATCTGCTTGTGCCTTGCTTTTTCTATAGCCATAGTTCCACCCCTTCTCAGTTTGTTAATCCAGTAACCCGTATTCAATCAGCAATTTCTCCAGCTCATCCTGATGTAGAGGAGTAGGAATAACAAACATGTCATTTTCATCGATATTTTTTGCCAGACTGCGATACACATCAGCCTGAGGGGCTGTTGGGTCATAATCAATCACAGTCTTTTTATTGATCTCAGCCCGTTGCACTATATTGTCCCTGGGTATAAACTGAATCAGCTGTGTTCCCAGTTTTTTGCAAAAAGCTCTGATCATTTCCTCTTCGTTTTCAACTTTTCTACTGTTGCAGATAATACCACCGAGACGCACCCCGCCCTGGTGAGCATATTTACGGATACCCTTGCAAATGTTGTTGGCCGCATACATTGCCATCATTTCCCCACTGGTAACAATATAGATTTCCTTGGCCTTGCCTTCCCGAATCGGCATGGCGAAACCTCCGCAAACCACATCCCCCAGAACATCGTAGAAAACGTAGTCCAGCTCCTGTTCATAGGCATCCAGGTTCTCCAGCATATTAATGGCAGTAATAATACCCCGACCGGCACATCCCACCCCGGGTTCTGGTCCACCGGATTCCACGCACTTAATACCACCAAAACCCAGTTTCATAATATCTTCCAGCTCTACCATGCCCTCGCCTTCTTCCCGCAACACATCCAGTACCGTTCTCTGGGCCAGCCCATGTAGAATCAAACGGGTGGAATCAGCTTTGGGGTCACAGCCCACAATCATTACCTTTTTTCCTGCTTCCGCCAGAGCTGCCGTCAAATTCTGGGTGGTTGTAGACTTGCCTATCCCGCCTTTTCCATAAATAGCTATTTGTCGCATTAATATCGCCTCCTGAATTGTTAAAGTATAATTCTTCGCTCCTCTCCAACAAAAAACGGAGTCATTCGCAATTGCTTCGCGAATGACTCCGTTGCCACAGTAGGCACTTCCCTGCACCCTATTTTCATTTGTTAATGCAAAAAAGGCTTTTCAGAATCCCACCTTCTGAAAAGCCCCATCGCCTTGGAGTACTTCGTCGTACTGAATTTTACAATGCTATAATACAACAGGTTGTTATTGTTGACAACAGTTTAAACAAATTTATACTGTATACTTTTCCTTCAATTTCTTGGCCAGTTCCTTTAACAAC
>NZ_BDLQ01000026.1:0-417 GCF_002049255.1 Carboxydocella sp. ULO1
ACCGCCGGAAGTTGTCGCTACATTGTTCACCGAAGTTATTCCGGCCACTGGCTGGGCCAGGATAGTAATCGTCCCAGCTGCCACATTACCGCTAGCCCCAGGTTCCACGGCTTCAATGTCAACCGTGACCGTTCCCCCGGTGCCAATAGTAGCATCACTTTTGGTAACAAAGAAGATAGCTGGTGTTGTTTCACTACTTGCCGTACTTACTTGGGTGCCAGCCGGAATTAACGTTCCTGGCGTGCCGGTAAAAGTTACCTGGCCGGTAGCCTTTACCGCCGTCCGCCGGGTAATGCCATGTTCTTCACAGCGCAGGTCAAGATACTGGCCAAATGTGGTAGAGGCAAACCCGCGCCGTAGGACCTCCTGGGCCCATATAGCTGCCAAGGCAAGTTCAATAGCAGCAGGAGAAAGGGC
>NZ_BDLQ01000027.1:0-221 GCF_002049255.1 Carboxydocella sp. ULO1
CAGCGCAGGTCAAGATACTGGCCAAATGTGGTAGAGGCAAACCCGCGCCGTAGGACCTCCTGGGCCCATATAGCTGCCAAGGCAAGTTCAATAGCAGCAGGAGAAAGGGCGTCGTAGATAAAACTTCCTTCGCTTTTGTCTAAATCGTCCGGCAGTGAGTCTAACATTCTTTGCAGGATAGTTTCAAAATTCTGGTCCGTGAGGTACTCCGGTAAATCAGC
>NZ_BDLQ01000028.1:0-244 GCF_002049255.1 Carboxydocella sp. ULO1
GAGAGCAAGGGAGGCAACCCCAACATTAAGATATTTTATGACGGACAGGACTTCCGCCTGGCGGTTTCCCTCTCCCACCTTTCTGAACAGACAGGCATAGATAAACTTGGTCGCCCCAGGATGAGCCAGGCCCCCAGGGTTGAGGGTAAGTTGTGGCTGCCGGAAAAACACCGGGAACTGGTGCAGATATGGCTGGCCATGAAGTTACCCTATGCGGTAGAACTGATCCGCACCCTGGAAGGAC
>NZ_BDLQ01000029.1:0-527 GCF_002049255.1 Carboxydocella sp. ULO1
ATTACCAACATCTCCGGCAGACCTCCCCGGGTAAGAGCGCTGTCTTTCCCTCCATCTACCCGCCACATTTACTCTCGGCAGCCTTCGGTAGCAAGGACTTCGCTTTGTTTGGCAAGCTCATCCAACTGCCGCTAGCCTCTTATATGGTTTCTGTTCGTCGGGCCGGAGGTTTGCCGCCGACTTCCTTCAGATTCCACCTCACGGTGGACACCCTTGTCTTAAGCTACGGCTACTGCTACCTTCGCCGTTCGGGACTTTCACCCTATAGACAACGCCCATGCCGGGCGCACTAAAAAAAAGCGCCTATCGGCGCGCTTGTTGGTAAGCTTAAGCAATAAATGAGAATGTTTAGGGTTTTGTGTAAATGGTTAATAATACCAAGTACGCAAAAGGAATATCCAATCGTGATATTGAGGACCAGTAGCGTTGCATAAAATTTTTTAGAATTTGTCAAGCTGGGAATTAATTCGATTTAACACAAAATAGGCAGAATTATGCGTTTTTTAGCTGAGAAATATAAAAATCTC